>JBOGOY010000197.1:1171-6697 GCA_050748185.1 Pyrinomonadaceae bacterium | reverse complement strand
AAGATCCAGCCCTTGACTGAAAGCTGAAGACTGAAAACCGAAAACTGAAAACTGCCCATGCTTTTCGCCGATTACCGCATCGAGGTCATACCGGACGCGGAGTTTCATCTGGACGGCGGCGCGATGTTCGGCGTCGTGCCGCGCTCGCTCTGGCAGCAGGTCGCGCCGCCTGACGAACAGAACCGCGTGCGGCTCAACATGAACTGTTTGTTCATTGAAGCGGGCGATGAGCGCGTCCTCGTCGAAACCGGCATCGGCGACAAATGGCCCGCGCACAAGGCCGGAATGTACGGCCTCAGCCGGCAACGCTCTTTGATTGAGTCAATCCGCGCAATCACGGGCTACGGCCCGGAAGCGATCACCGTCATCGTCAACACGCACCTGCACTTCGACCACGCGGGCGGGAACACTACGCTGGACGAAACGAGGCGCGCCGTCCCGACTTTCCCGAACGCGCGCTACCTCGTCTCGCGCGACGAGCACGAGCACGCAGAGTCGCCGCACGAGCGCGACCGCGCGAGTTACCTGCCGGAGAACTGGCGGCCGTTGCAAGAGACGGGGCAGCTTGAGTTGATGCCGGCCGAATACGAAGTCGTCCCCGGTTTGCGTATGGAAACGCACGCCGGCCACTCGCGCACGATGCAGTGCGCGCGCCTCGTGCGCGACGAACAGACACTCTTCTGCTTTGCTGACTTGGTCCCCACCCGCGCTCATCTGCCGCTCGCGTGGATCATGGGCTACGACCTCTACCCGGTCGAGACGCTCGAAGCCAAAAGACAGTTGTTACCGCAAGCGGCGCGCGAAGATTGGCTCTGCCTGTTTTATCACGACCCGGACGCGCCGCTGTGCCGGTTAGTTGATGAGGATGGCAGGGTACAAGCCATTAAGCACACCGAAGAGCGAGGCTATGTGCCTTCCGAGAACTATTTGGGTTCATGACACAGCGCGACAAACTCTTTCAAAAGGTACTGAGTGGCTCGTCTGACGCGAATGTTGCTTTCGAGAAACTGTGTCAGCTACTTCGCGAGTGCGGTTTTACAGAAAGAATTCGTGGTAGCCATCACATCTATGCGCGGGATGACGTAGAGGAGATTATTAATCTGCAACCTGTAGGTGCGAAGGCGAAAGCGTATCAAGTGAAACAGGTGCGAGCAATACTCTTAAGGTATAAATTAGGAGGCGACGATGATCAGGTATGAAGTTGTCATCTACTGGAGTGAAGAGGACCAAGCGTTCATCGCCGAGGTTCCCGAACTACCGGGCTGCATGGCCGATGGCGCAACCTATCATGAGGCGCTTGCCAACGCCGAAGTAGTCATTAACGAATGGATTGAGACAGCTCGCGAGATTGGGCGTGACATCCCCGAACCGAAAGGGAGACTGACTTTCGCATGACCACAGCCAAGATCGGCATCATCGGCGGCAGCGGCCTCTACCAGATGCCCGAATTGAAAGATGTTGAAGAGGTGCGGATCGAGACGCCGTTCGGCGAGCCGTCGGACGCATTCATCATGGGGACGCTCGAAGGCGTGCGCGTCGCGTTCCTGCCCCGTCACGGGCGCGGGCACAAATTGCTCCCGACCGAGTTGCCGTTTCGCGCGAACATCTACGCGATGAAGTTGCTCGGCGTCGAGCGCATTTTGTCGGCCTCGGCCGTTGGCTCGTTGCAGGAACAGTATGCGCCGCTCGACATGGTGATCCCCGATCAGTTCTTCGACCGCACGCGGGCGCGCGCCGGCGAGTCAACTTTCTTCGGCGAAGGCATTTGCGCGCACCTCACCTTCGCGCATCCGGTCTGCGGAGAACTCGGCGACGTGCTCGAAGCCTCGTGCCGCGCGGCCGAAGTGAAAGTTCACCGCGGCGGCACGTACCTGTGCATGGAGGGGCCGGCGTTTTCGACGAAGGCCGAGTCGAACGTCTATCGGCAGTGGGGCATGGACGTGATCGGGATGACCAACTTGCAAGAGGCCAAGCTGGCGCGCGAGGCGGAGATTTGTTACTCGACCCTTGCGCTCGTCACGGACTACGATTGCTGGCACGAAGATCACGACGCCGTCTCGGTCGAGACGGTCGTCGAGCACCTGAACAAGAACGTCCACAACGCGCAACTTATCATGCGCGAAGCGGTCAGACGCCTGAGCGAGAAGCCGCGCGGCTGCGGTTGCGGCTCGGCCATCAAAAACGCCATCTTCACCGCGCGCGAACTCTGGCCCGCGGCGACGGCGAGGAAGTTGGATGCGATCGTCGGTAAATACAGTGGTCAGTGACGAGTGACGGTAACGGAGCACAAAACGTTAAGAGCTTGTCATTGATGTTCGTCTGGTACTTCTGAGAGGTCTGTGATGAAGAAATATGCTTTCCTGACTTTTAGCTTGATGTTGATGCTGATGGTCGTCTCGATTTCGGCGCGGGCGCAGACGGGCGCGGTGCGCGAGCCGGACAAGCTGGCTTCGCTGACCGACGCCGCGCTCGAAGCCGACATGAAAGAAAATCTGGAAGCCGCGCGACTCTACTTCAAGTTGCGTAAAGCCTACCGCGCGTCGGTGATGCGGAGCGAGGAAATCATTGCCGGCTATCCGAGCTTCTCCCGCATGGACGAAGCCCTCTACATCGCCGGCATGAGCCACTTCTACCTCTCGCAAAAGAAAGGCAAACAGCCGCCCACGCTCACACCCGAGAAGCACCTCGCAGAGGCACAGAAGTATCTCTTGCAACTCGCTGACGATTTTTCTGACAGCGAGTTTTTCAAAAAGGCCGAAGACGAGTTGAAGCCCTTCGGCGGATTCAAGGCCGTCAGCAGTAAGCAATAAGACCGTAAGCAGTGAGCCGTGAGCAGTAAAAAGATCGAGAACTGCTTACTATCAAACACAGGAGACAATAAGGACGTGTCATTGCTCGTAGTTGGTTCCGTGGCGTTCGACGCGGTCGAGACGCCGTTCGGCAAGCGCGAGAAAATGTTGGGCGGGTCGGCGACGCACTTTTCGTTGTCGGCCAGTTTTTTTACGGACGTGCGCGTGGCCGGCGTTGTCGGCAACGACTTCGGGCCGGAGGAGATGTCGGTCTTCTCTAACCATCAGGTGGACACGACCGATCTCGAACGCATCGAGAGCGGCCAGACGTTCTTCTGGCGCGGGCGGTACGAGTTTGACCTGAACACGGCGCACACGCTCGACACACAGTTGAACGTCTTTGCCGAGTTTCAGCCGAAGCTTTCCGATGCGTCGAAACAGTCGCGCCTCGTCTTCCTCGGCAACATCCAGCCCGACCTGCAACTCGAAGTCAGACGGCAGTGCGGCGACGCGCAACTCGTCGCGCTCGACACGATGAACTACTGGATCGACACCGTGCCCGACGCCGTGTGGAACGTGGTGCGCGAGGTTGACGTGGTGATCATCAACGACGCGGAGGCGCGACAGTTGGCCGGCGAACCGAACCTGATCAAGGCCGCGCGGAAAATCCTCGCCGCCGGGCCGCGCGCCCTCGTCATCAAGCGCGGCGAATACGGCGCGGCGCTGTTCACGCCTGAGACTTATTTCGCCATCCCGGCCTACCCGCTCGAATCCGTCTTCGACCCGACGGGCGCGGGCGACACCTTCGCCGGTGGCTTCGTGGGCTACCTTGCCAGTCAGGACAAGTTGGACGAGGCCACGATGCGCCGCGCGATGATCTTCGGCTCGGTGATGGCCTCTTTTAACGTCGAGGAATTCGGCACCGAATGCGTCCAGCGCCTGACGCATCAGGAAATCAACGAGCGCTTTCGCGCCTTCAAGCGCATGACACACTTCGAGGAGATCCCTTTCGAGCGTGCGGTGCGCGCGGCTCGGTAGGCGGTTTCAGGTTTGAAGTTTCAGGTTTAAGGTTTTAGACTGGCCCTCAACCTGAAACTGTAAACCTGAATCTGCAAACCCGAGGAAAACTATGTTCTGTCCCGTGTGCGAGTCGGAATACGAAGAGGGCATCGCGACGTGCCCGGATGACGCGACGGCGCTGGTCGAGCGGCTAACGCCGGAGAACACCTTGCACGATCACAGCGAGGCGCGTTTCGTGCCGCTGCACAACATCGGATCGCCCGCCGAGGCCGAGATGGTCTTCGACATTCTGAGCCAGAACGGCATCCGCGTCGCAGTCCAGTCGGGCGGGTCCGACATGTTCGCGCCGCTGCTTTCGACCACCGCGCCCGGCGCGCTCGTCCTCGTTGATGAGCGCGACTACGACCGCGCGACCGAAGTCTATAACTCTTTCTTCGGCAGCGACACAACGCCGCTCACTGGGACCACCGATGAAGAAGCGATGGCCGCGGCCGAAGACGATGATGAGGGCGAGCCGACCGGGCCTCTGTCCGAGTCGCGTTAGCCGCCACGTCGAGCGAGGAGCCGGGGTGAGGTAACGCCGCTCGCCGGAGTGTGAGTCATGACAGAAGCGAACGCCGCGCCCATCGTGGTGTTGTTGACGGCGGGGAGTCGCGAAGAGGCGTCGCGGCTGGCCGAGATGCTGGTCGGGGCGCGCCTCGCCGCGTGCGTCCAAATCCTCCCCGAGATTCAATCCATCTATCACTGGCAGGGCGAGGTGCGGCGCGAGCCCGAATGTCTCTTGATCGTGAAGACCACGACCGCCTGCTTCCGCGGCCTCGAACATGAGGTGCGCGCCCTGCACAGCTACGAGACGCCGGAGATCGTCGCCCTGCCCGTCAGCGAAATCTCCGAGCCCTACCTCGCGTGGCTCACCGGCAACGTCAAACCACCTCGCTACAGCCAACCGCTCGCCATGCCCGCCGCCGCGAAAAGCGCGTTCGAGGGTTAGCCAAGAACTACCAGCGCTCAGGGCTCATTAGCTCTGACTGAGTTGGAATCGATGTCCCAGCCGCGGCGCGGCGGCAGGCAGTAGCCACGCGCGTGAGCGCGTGGTCCGGGCCACACAAAAACACAGAGCCCCGGAGGGGCGGCACAATTTGAATCATTTGTGTCGCCCCTCCGGGGCTCGAAGCTTTTTCTGCCATCTACCACGGGCTGACGCCCGTGGCTATTACATGCCGCGCCTACGGCGCTCGCGGCTCGCTCCGATTACATGGCACGGAACCTATGCATCACAGACTTGTGGAAGTGCAAGGCAGTTTGTCAATGCGTTACATCTCTTGAACTGCTCACCCAATATACTCGTCAGGCACGCCCTCCAACTTCCGCAGTGAGTCCTGACTGCGGACCACGATGTCTACCACCTCCGCCGGCGAGTCCGTGAGGTTCAGCAATAAGAGGTCCGGGTCGGAGATCATCCGCTCGGTGAGCAGCGTCTTTTTCAGCCAGCCGATCATGCCGGCCCAGAACTTTGAGCCGTAGAGGACGACCGGAAAGTTCTTGATCTTGCGCGTCTGGATGAGCGTCAGCGCCTCGAAGAGTTCGTCCATTGTGCCGAAGCCGCCGGGGAAGATGACGAAGGCGTTGCTGTACTTGATGAACATCGTCTTGCGGACGAAGAAGTAGTTGAATTTCAGCGAGAGCGTCTGGTAGGGATTGGGCCGCTGCTCAAACG
>JBOGOY010000197.1:0-1161 GCA_050748185.1 Pyrinomonadaceae bacterium | reverse complement strand
GCTCAAACGGCAGTTCGATGTTGCAGCCGATAGAAACGCCGCCGGCCTCGATCGCGCCGCGGTTAGCCGCCTCCATAATGCCGGGGCCGCCGCCGGTGACGACGGCGAAGCCGGCCCGCGCGAGCAGGGCCGCCGTCTCCTGCGCCGCCAGATAATACTGGTTGTCGGGCGGGGTGCGCGCCGAGCCGAAGATCGAGACGCCCCGCGTCGTCCTCGCCAACTCGTCAAAGCCCTCGACGAACTCGCCCATGATGCGGAAGACGCGCCACGTGTCGGTGTGCGTGAAGTCGAACGGCCGCGGACTTTCGAGCAACTGCTCATCCTGCGTGACGTGTTCCTGCGGCGACGGTGGTCCTTTGCGATTGGTGTTTTTAGTTTTGGCCATAAGTGTCAGAGGTCAGAGGTCAGAGGTCAGAGGTCAGAAAAGATGGCTCTCCTTCTGACCTCTGACCTCTGACCTCTGACCTCTCGTTCAGAAAGCCATAATATTATAGCCGCAGTCCACATGGACGACTTCGCCGGTGATGGCGGTGGAGAGCGGGCCACAGAGGAAAAGGGCGACGTTACCGACTTCGCGTGCTTCGACGTTGCGGCGCAGGGGGGCGACTTCGGCGTGGTGCTTGAGCATCGTCGAGAGGTTGCCGACGCCGCGGGCGGCGAGCGTGTTGATGGGACCAGCACTGATCGCGTTGACGCGGATGTTGCGCTTGCCGAGATCTGAGGCGAGGTAGCGCGTCGAGGCTTCGAGCGCGGCTTTGGCGACGCCCATCACGTTGTAGTTCGGGACGACCTTCTCCGCGCCGTAATAGGTCATCGAAACGATGCTGCCGCCCTCGGTCATCAGCGGCGCGGCGGCGCGTGCGAGTTCGGCGAGCGAATAGGCGCTGATGTCGAGCGCGGTCAAAAACGCCTCACGCGAGGTATTGACGAACTCGCCTTCGAGCGCCTCGCGCGGCGCGAACGCCAAACTGTGGACGAGGAAATCAAGCCGGCCATACTTCTCGTTAAAACGTCGGAACGTCTCCGCGATTTCTTCAGGCTTGGTCACGTCGCATTGCGTGAGCAGCGTGTCCGGCGTGTCCTTCGTCAGCCCCTCCACGTTCTCGCGCAAACGCTCGCTCTGGTAAGTGAACGCGAGCCGCGCACCCGCCTCCATCAGAG
>JBOGOY010000196.1:0-6707 GCA_050748185.1 Pyrinomonadaceae bacterium | reverse complement strand
CTTTGCGCCCTTTGCGTCTTGGCGTGAGACCGGTTCTGATCTGATGTGCGAGTCTCACGTGCTGCGGTTTATCACATCACAACCCCGCCTGATCCCACTTGCGAATCACGTCAATGACGAGGCCGGCGACCTTGTCGGTCACTTTGTCGAAATACTCGACGGCTTTCTTCTGGTCGAATTTGGGATAGCCTTGTCCCGCTTGGTAGAGGCCGATCGAAGAAGGGAACGGCGCGGCCGACCACGTGCCGGGAGCCGGGTAGGCGGTCGCCATGTCGTCCTTGTATCGATCGGGGTGGACCAGTGTCGGATCGATCGCCTGTATGAAAGCCGTCTCGTTCAAGCCTGCGTGCCCGCCGTCCTCGCCGAAGACCTGCTTCGTCACGTCGGAAGCGAAAGACCACCAGTTGACGACCAACGTGCGGACGCGGCGCTCGGCCGCCACTTCGGCCGCCACCGCGTTGAGCGCCGTCGTCTGCGGCCCGCCGTGCCCGTTGATCACGATGATGTTGCGAAAGCCGTTTTTCGCCAGCCCCTCCAGCACCTGCTTGACGAAGGGCCGGTAGGCCGATTCGGTGATCTGGAAAGCGCCGGGGTAGGCTTCGAGGCTGCCGGTCATCCCATAGGGCAACGTCGGCGCGATCATGGCGTTGACGCGCCGTGCGATCTTCTGCGAGATAGCGGCGGGGGCGGTGTTGTCGGCTCCGTTGTTAATGACCCCGTGCGGTTCAAGCGTGCCCGTCGGCAACAGCACCGTCTGGACGCGCGAAGGGACCACCTCGCGAAATTCCATCCAGTTGATGCGGTCGAGTTCGCGCGTCGAGACGATGTCTTTCTGCGTTCCGGCCGGGAGCGTCTGCGCGTTAACGACGCCCGCCGCAGTCGCGCCGAGCGCGAGCAGTAACATCAATAATGATAGCTTCATCATCGTATCTCCCTCACAAAAAGCTCGCGGCGGAAGAACGGCCTGCTTCCGATAACTCACTTGCTCGGTGCACGACCCAGCAACTTGAGCAAGCGGTCGGGGTAGTCGGTCATGATGCCGTCCACGCCCATGTCGAGCAGGCGGCGCATGTCGGCTTCTTCGTTAACGGTCCACGCATGAACCTGTAGTTTGCGCCCGTGTGCGGCGGCGACAAAATCTTTCGTCAAGACCTGCATCGCGCCCGCGTATTCGGGCACTTGAAGCGCCTTCATCACGGGGCTGTAGGCGTTTGCGAGCCCGGCCTTGTACATCGTCAGAAACTTGCTGGCTTCGGTGGGGCTGGCCGAGGTGGCGACCTCCGGGCACTCGCGCCGAAACTCTTCGAGCGCCGCCGGGCGAAACGAACCGACCATCACTCTGTCGGTCATGCCCCGCTCGCGCAAGGCACGGCATAGCGGCTTGACGAGCGAAGGCGTCTCCTGCTTGGGCTCAAGGTTGAAGCGCATGTCGGGCAGCGCCGTGAAAACTTCTTCCAACGTCGGCACCGTAATCCCACGGCCGCGCAGCGGAAACGTCTTTCCGCCGTCAGGGGACCAACGATAACCGGCGTCCAGCTTTTTCAACTCGGCGAGCGTCAGCCCGGCGACGCGGCCCGTGCCGTCAGTTGTGCGATCAACCGATGCGTCGTGCATGACGACCAGCGCTCCGTCGGTGGTGCTCTGCACGTCGGTTTCGATGACATCGACGCCCAAGTCACGAGCCTGCTCAAAGGCGTAAACCGTGTTCTCAGGCCACAGGCCAGCGCCGCCCCGATGCGCGATCACCAGCGGCCCCGTGCGACCTGCGCGCGCAAAATACCTGTGCTCAGTAGCCGGCTCGCCCGGAAACCACGCCGCCATTACGTAGATCCCGCCAACCAGCGCCACGCCGACGCTTAACACCGCCACGATCCGTTTTGCTCGCTTCGTTGCCACTATGCCTCACACTTTATCAATGATGAACGATGAACGATGAATGATGAGTGATGAATGAAAGCACTTTGTCTTTTATTCATCACTCATCATTCATCGTTCATCATTTCGCACTCATCATTCCCTCCGTGCGCTCTGTCGATGCGGCCGTCGGGTTGTTCAGCGCGTGCGGCGCGTCGGCTACGGCGTAGGCCATCACGGCCAACGCCGCGACGCAGTGGGCGAGTTCCTGCGGATCGACTTTGTCGAGCGTGTCGGCCTGCGTGTGGTGGATGTCGAAATAGCGTGCGCCGTCCACGTCGAGACTCATGCCGATCACGCCCTCACGCATGATGGGACCAATGTCCGCGCCGCCGCCGTTGGGGGCGATGCGTGTGGCGCGAATGCCGCTTAAGAGCTTCGCCAATTCCTCGATGTCGGCGCGGGCCTGCGGCGGCGCGGCGTTGTTAAGGCCGAAACCCACCGGGCGATAGACGCCCGAATCTGACTCGACGGCGAGGACGTGTTGCGGAAGTTCCGCGCGGTGCGCGTCGCGGTAGGCGTTGCCGCCGCGCAATCCGTTCTCTTCGTTGGTGTAGAGCACGACCCGGATGGTGCGCCGCGGCCTGAGTCCCAACTCTTTGAGCAGTCGCACTGCTTCCCACGCGACGATGCACCCGCCGCCGTCGTCGTGCGCGCCCTGCCCGACATCCCACGAGTCGAAGTGGCCGCTAACAAGGACGATCTCCGCGGGCCGCTCCGTCCCCTTCAACTCGGCGACGACGTTGGCCGACTCCGCATCGGGCAAAAACTTGGCGCTCATTTTGAGCCGGAGCATGGTGCGCTCGCCGCGCTCCTGCATTCGCTGTAAGAGTTCGGCCCCTTCGATGGTGATCGCAGCGGTGGGAATCTTCGGTTGCCCTTCGGCGTAGTTCATCGCGCCGGTGTGCGGCGTCTGAAGACTGACGGGCGTAACCGAACGAACGAGGGCAGCGACCGCGCCGTGTCGCGCCGCCCGCGAAGCGCCCGCGCCGCGGTATTGCACCGTCGCGCCGTAGGTCGTAAAGGGCACGTTATAGACCACGATCTTACCGCGCGCACGCTCGCCGAGTTGGTCCAGTTCGTCGAAGCTTCGCACCACTAAGGCTTCGGCGGTGACGCCTTCCGGCGGCGTGCCGACGCTGTTGCCCAATCCGAGCATCGACAATTGCCGGCTGACAGGCTCTAACAGTTCCAGACTCTCCGCGCCGCGCACCCAATGGGGGACCAATACCTTTTCCGCGCGCACGTTTTCCAGCCCGTCGCTTTTCATCTCGGCGAGCGCCCACTCGATGGCGCGCCGCAAATTGTCGGAGCCGCTCAAGCGATGGCCGATGCGGTCAGTCAGGTGCGCTAGTCGCCGGTAGGCCCGATCGCTCGTCAGCGCCGCGCCGATGATCCGCGCCGCTCGCTCGCGGTAGGCGTCGGCCCTGACGCGGGGCGTGGGCAGCGGCAGCGGCGTTGGTTGGGCGGCAACTCCTTGGGCCGGAGTCTGCTGGGCTGGTGAAACGGTTAATAACAGCGTGAAGGTGAGCGCGAGTGACAGGATGAGTTGCAAGTAGTTATCGCCTCCTGAAAGGCTGTCGAGAATTTTGAGCTGCCAGAGAAGTTGACACACATCCGAGCCGAGTTCAACCGGGGCGCGCGGGAAAAGTCAGTAAGCCATACGCCCCGATCCGAGTTTGTTCGCCGTCGTTTACCGACGGCGACGGGCGGGCGCTCTAAGGCTTTTGCTTTCGACCGCGCCGCCGGCATAAACAGCGATGCGCCCGTTCTCTCCCACGGCCCAGCCGACGCCAAGTGAGCGGGCGAAGCTCGCGCCGTGAAATCCTTCGACGCCCAGACTGCGCCAACTCCGCCCGCCGCTCATCGAGTCATCCGAGCCTGTCGGGCCGACCGCGATCAGCCGCGGGTGAGAACTGCCGGGCACGGACACGACGCATGATCGGTAACCGTTCGGTCGCTTGGTCCCGGCCAGTCGCCAAGTCTGCCCGCCGTCGTTGGTCCATGCGACGTTGTTGCCGACCTCGCCCTCTTTCGCATAGTCGCCACCGACTGCGACGCCGTGTCGGGCGTCACGGAAAGTGAGTGAGAAGATGCCGGCTGTTTTACTGCTCATCATCGGAGTGGCCGACACCTTCCACGTCTGGCCTCCGTCAACTGAGCGAAAAATTCTCGCGCCGCCGGGGCCGCCCGTGCCGAACCAAGCGTTCTTCCTGCCCTGCACGGCGACGCAGGTACCGCTGGCGGCGAAAGCGCCCTCGCCGGAGAGGGCCGGCGGCATCCCTGCGCGGGGCGTCTCTTTCCACGTCCGGCCCCCGTCGGTGGTCGTGATCATCAGAAACTTGCCGTCCACCGGATCGCTCACGGCGATGCCGCGCGAACTGTCCCAAAAAGCCATGCAGTCGAAGAAGCCGGCCGCGTGGGGGTTCCGGTATTGCATGGTCCAGCTGCGTCCGCCGTCGGTCGTGCGATAGATGCGCGACTTGTCGCCCTCGCCGATCGACAGCAGGCAGGCCGAGTCGGCGTCGAAAGCCGCCACGTCGCGGAAATCGAGTTCTTCCGCGCCGGACACCGTGCCCGATTGCCATGTTCTTCCGCCGTCGGTGGTGCGCGCGTAAGTGCCTTTGTCGCCGCTCGCCCACGCCACCGTCGAACTGACGGCGCTCACTCCGCGCAAGCGGACGGAAGTCCCGCTCTGCTGCGCGACCCACTGCGCGCCGGCGGTGTCCGTGAGCACAAAGAGAAAAAGTGCGGTATAAATCGCTTTCAGCATCGTCTTCATCCGGGGTGAACCTATAACATCTCATGTCGCGCAGGAGGGATGTGTGCAAAAGAGTCAGTACGAGTCTGGGAAGCAGACGACCAGACTACAGCCCCGCGTGGAGCGTAGCGCAACGTGGGGTCGGTTGCCCCCACCTCGCAAGTCCGCGGCAGCGGACGGCAGACGGTACACGTCTGCCGCCTGCTCCGCAGGCTCGGAACTAACTGTCGTTCCAACCCCGCACTCCGCCTGCGGCTCTGGTGCGGGGCTTGATGCTGCCGCCTGCTCCGCAGGCTCATAGACCGTGCTGACCATCACCGCTTAGTGCATAACCTCGGTTTACAGTTTAAGGGGGCTGAAACCGCCCGCTCAGTTTAGCGGAACCTCGCTTTGCCGAAAATGAAAGGTGTGTGTGGGTGAGGGTCGGAATTTATTTTTTTAGTCAGCGACGTAAAGGAGCCAAGCCGATTGAGCACAGTAGAGCACACGGAAAGCGTCCCGTTAAGCGGCCCGCGTGATTATAAAATCTGGCAGGTCATCGCCGCCTCGGCCGTCGGCACGATGATCGAGTGGTACGACTTTTACATCTTCGGCAGCCTCGCCTACGTCATCTCGCCGAAGTTTTTCCCTCCCGACGATCAGACCTTCGCCTACATCGCTTACCTCGCGACCTTCGCCGTGGGGTTCGTCGTGCGGCCATTCGGCGCGCTCTTTTTCGGGCGGCTCGGCGATCTGGTCGGTCGCAAATACGCCTTCCTCGTGACGCTGCTGATCATGGGCGGCGCGACGGCCGTCATCGGCTTCCTGCCGACCTACGCCACCATCGGGATCGCCGCGCCCATCGCCTTGCTTTTGTTGCGCGTCTTGCAAGGGCTGGCGCTTGGCGGCGAGTATGGCGGAGCCGCCGTCTATGTGGCCGAGCACGTGCCGGACGAGCGGCGCGGTTTCTACACGAGTTTTATTCAAATCACGGCAAGCCTCGGCCTCTTGGTTTCGCTGTTGGTCGTGCTTGCCGTGCAGAACTCGATGAGCCCGGCGGCGTTCGCGTCGTGGGGCTGGCGCGTGCCGTTCGTCATTTCGATCTTTCTGGTCGGCGTGTCGCTCTACATTCGTTTGAAGATGAAAGAGTCGCCGATCTTCCAGCACGTCAAGAGCGCCGGCATGACTTCGGCCAAGCCGCTCAAGGAGGCTTTTACACAGTGGCCCAATCTGAAGCGCGTGCTCGTTTCTCTCTTCGGCGCGACGGCGGGGCAGGGCGTCGTGTGGTACACGGGGCAGTTCTATGCGCTCTTTTACCTGCAATCGATTCTGCGAGTGAACGCCACGTCGGCCAACTATCTCGTCGCCATCGCGCTCGTGCTGGCGATGCCTTTCTTCGTCGTCTTCGGCGCGCTGTCCGACCGCATCGGCCGCAAGCAGATCATGATGGCGGGCTGCCTGCTGGCAGCATTGACTTATCTGCCGATCTACCACGCGATGCAGTCGGCGGCTGGCTCGAACGTCTCGACCGCCGCTTCGCAAAGGGACCAGACGACCGGCGCGATCAAACTCACGCCGCTGACCGACGTGGGCGGCAGTCTCCAACCGGCGAAAGAGGTTTTGACGTACACGGATTTCGGCGGCCTCGTCAGGAACCCGACCGCTTGGAAACTGATCCTGCTGGTGTTCATTCAAGTCTTGTGGGTGACGATGGTTTACGGTCCCATCGCCGCATACCTCGTCGAAGCTTTCCCGGCGAAGATTCGTTACACCTCGCTCTCGCTGCCGTATCACATCGGCAACGGGGTATTCGGCGGCCTGCTGCCGCTCATCGGCTTGTCGGTCATCGCCCGGACGGGCAACATTTACGCCGGGCTATATTACCCCATCGCGGTGGCCGGCCTGACTTTTATCGTCGGCTCGCTGTTTTTGCGTGAAACCAGAAGCGTGCTGATCTGGGAGGAGTTTGACCAAACGCCGGGCCGTCGGCCGAAATCCGGCGGACTTTCATAAGAGCAAAGGCTGTGCTGCGGTAGTGGTCAACATGTAATAC
>JBOGOY010000195.1:0-6740 GCA_050748185.1 Pyrinomonadaceae bacterium | reverse complement strand
GACGGGGCCGGTGCCCGGCGTCGGCACGACGCGGCTGCCCAACGGCCCGAACCTGTTCAGTGATCCGGCGGCGGCCTTCCGCGCCTTCCGGCACACGCGGCCCGGCCAAGTCGGCGATCGCAACAACATCCGCGGCGACGGCTACTTCCAGATCGACATGGGTCTTTATAAGCGTTGGTCGCTGCCGTGGGGCGAGTCGCACAGCCTCCAGTTCCGCTGGGAAGTCTTTAACGTGACGAACACCGCGAAGTTTGACGCCTTCTTTGCCTCCGGGAGCCTGAACAGCCCCGATCCGGCGATCAACTCGGCGTCAAACTTCGGGCGATACAACGATCAGTTGACGCCGCCGCGCGTGATGCAGTTCGCGCTGCGTTACGAATTCTAGTTGCGGACCTCAATCCGCTTGTGGACGCTCCCGCGGACCGGGACTTGGAGGTTCCGGCCCGCGTTGAGCGTCTGGGGAATTCGCATGGCGGACGGTTCGCCACCGACACGGCAATGAATCTCAACGCCAGAGCAATATCAGTCGCCCTCGTGCTCGCTCTGTTAATCGGGGCTCTCTCCACCCAACGGGCGGAGGCGAAAGAGATGCGTTACCTGACCGGCAACAGCGCGGACGTCAAGTCGAAGCTGCACGGCCCTGCTTATCACTTGCAGGGCGGGGGCGGCGACGTGGCGGCCGCGATGCAGTGGATGATCGATCAGGTCAGAGGTTGCACGGACTGCCCCGCCAAGCTGGACGTCGTCGTTCTGCGCTCGTCGGGCGAAGACGGGTACAACGATTTCGTCTACAAGATGAACGGCGTAGACTCGGTCGAGACCCTCGTCATCAAGGACCGCGCGGACTCGAACAGCGCGGCCGTCAGGGAGACGGTGAGGAATGCCGAGATCGTCTTCTTCGCCGGTGGGGACCAGTGTAACTACGTCCGCTACTTCAAGGGGACCGAGGTGGAGCGTGGCGTCGAGCACGTCCACGCGCGGGGCGGCGGCGTCGGCGGGACGAGCGCCGGCCTCGCTATTCAAGGCGACGTGGCCTACGACGCCTGCTCGGGGGGAAGCGCCCGCACGCCGCAGTCGCTTCGCAACCCCTACCACGCCGACATCAGCTTCACCGACGACTTCTTCGATTGGCCGGTCCTCAGGGGCACGATCACCGACACGCACTTCGTCGAGCGCGACCGGATGGGCCGCCTGCTGGCCTTCATCGCGCGCCAACTCGTGGACGGAAAGTACGAACGGATTCTCGGCGTCGCCGTCGAGCGCGAAACTTCACTGGTGGTGGACGAGCGAGGCTTGGGGCGTGTCTTGGGGAAAGGGCCGGTCTACTTCGTGCTCGGCGACCACCGCCCCGAAGTGTGCGCGCCGGGCGCGCCGCTGACTTATTCTGACTATAAAATCTGGAAGCGGGCGAGCGGGGAGACGTTCGACCTCAAGCGCAGGCCGAAGAACGGGTACTACCTCGTGAGCGTCAAGGAAGGAAAGATTCTCTCCGACCCTTATTAAGGGAAGTCTACGCGCGTGAGTGACAGTGACGCCGCTGTCGAGAAGACCTGCGCGGCTTTCGGGGACCGGAGGGGCTGTCGGTCTTCATTCGGGAAGAGATTATAGCGATTTGCGATTGCGTGCGACCCACGTTTAGAGTTCAGCCTTGAAGCTGATGTCACGGGCACGCTCAAGCGTGAACTCTGAACGGGTCACACCCATTTGCAAACCACTGTAGTGGAATCTCATTCGTGACTTTGCGGAACGACCACGGCAACTTCGATATCAGGGAAATCGCCAGCTAATGCATAACCGATTCCAACTAAAACAACACGATGAACAGTTAAAGTTTACTGTTCATGAAAGTGCTTTCTCCGAAACAACGGCTGCCGCTAATGAAGGAAAGGCGGAAATCGTCGCTCAGCCGTTCGTTAAGTGGGCTGGCGGTAAACGCAGTCTGCTAAATGCTATCAAACCATTACTGCCGTCTGCATTCGGGAATTACTACGAAGGGTTTGTCGGTGGTGGCGCCGTCTTTTTTGCTATCGCGGAGCGCGCACACCACGCTTATCTGTCAGACAATAACGTTGATCTGGTTGTCACTTATCAGGTCATCAAAGAGGATCCAACCCGCTTAATTGCAAGGCTCAAGGAGCACGCGACGGCTCATTCATCCGACTATTACTACAGTGTGCGAGAGACTGAATACAGCGATCACGTTGAAATGGCGGCGAGGTTCATTTATCTAAACAAGACGTGCTTTAACGGTCTTTACCGCGTCAACAAATCCGGTAAGTTCAATGTGCCGATCGGTGATTATAAAAACCCGGGAATCGTTAATGAAGAAAACCTCATGGCCTGTCATCAGGCGCTACGGCAGGCCACCATCACTTACCACGATTACAAAAACATAGTTCCGAAGCCACAGGCCAAAGATTTTATGTACCTCGATCCGCCGTATCATCCGACCTCTGACGACTCTTTCACGGCCTATACGAAAGAGAATTTCACTGAACAAAATCAGAGCGAGTTAAGGGATTTTGCCTTAGAACTCCATCGGGCGGGCGTTTATGTCATGCTCTCTAACTCGAAGACTAGATTCATCGCGGAATTGTACAGTGACAAGGTTTTCCATCTTCACACCGTTCAAGCGCCTCGCATGGTCAACTGCAAGCCTAACCAACGCGGGGCGGTGGACGAATACCTCATTACCAACTACTGATGTCAAAAGGGCCGAGCGTCACGCAAGGCGGCAAAGCCGTTAAAACTGGAAACGCATTAGAACGTATCGTTCTACATGCGCTTGACGACAATAAATATACGCTCGTGCCTCAGCGAAAATTTATTGCCGCTTGCTGTCTGCCCCAACCTCTCTACACGCGACAAATAAATATAGGTGCGAGCATCTACGGCACCAAGTTAATCTCGGACTTCATGCTCTACCACCCTGAAAAGCACCCCGACAAATTAATCATTGAATGTAAGTGGCAACAAAGTTCCGGGTCGGTCGATGAAAAGTACCCGTACAACGTGCTGAATGTTCAACAGGTCTCCCCTGTCCGGCAATAATTCTGCTTGACGGTGAGGGATATAAAACCGGGGCGGCAGCATGGTTACGGGCGCAAGTGGACGGGAAGAAATTGCTGGCAGTTTTTTCGATGGTGCAATTCCAAACTTGGGTGAATAACGATAATCTGTAATATGGATTTGCGGTCACGCTATTGACTGGCAGTCACATCTGAATTTACACCAATGTTTGAAGAGCCAAATTAAAGGGCGACGACCCGACTAAAGGTGCCGCCCTTCCCTTTCCAGCAACTAATCCCTTCAGTCTCAGAGCGCGCCATCCGCCCACGAGAAGCCTTCGCGCGGCCAAACGGCGTAGGTCTCGCCCGTCCCCTGATAGTTGAAGAAGAGTGTCTGGCCGTCGCGGCTGAACGTCGCGCCCGCAGCCTCTGTGTTCGATCCGATGCGGGAGGCAAAGTCGAAGACCACGCCTTGCCGCGAGAGGCCGCGCACGTAGTTGACGCCGCCGCCGTCCTCGCACAGCACGAGGCCGCCGCGTGGGCTCACCAAGATGTTGTCCGGCGCTTCGAGCGTCGCCGCGTTGGACGACTCGTAGAATAGTTTCAGGACGCCCTCGGTACTGCCCGCCGGCGTGTACTGCCAGACTTGGCCGAGATTCGCGGTGCCGCCGCTGGTCGAGATGAAGAAGAAACTGCCCGCCACTGCGTCGTACCAACAGCCTTCGAGCCTCTCGAAGAGCGCCCCGCCCAGCGCGATCCCCTGATTGACCACGGAAGTCTGGCCCGCCAACGGATCAGGGTTGTCGATGTTGACCCACACGACCTCGAACTCCTGACCCACGGTCTGGCCGGTGCGCGTGTCGTACTGCGGCTGGTTTTTGACGGCCAGCATCTGAAGCACGCCGCCGGCCGCGAGGTTCGCCGGCTGACCGGGGAAGCCCGGCCGGTTCGGAATGAAGCGGTAAAAGCCCGAAGGGTTGGCATCCTCCGTCTCGTAAACGACGCCGGTCGCCGGATCGACCGCCACCGCCTCGTGCGAGAAGCGGCCCATCGCGTTGAGCGCGACTGCGGGCGTCTCGCCATAAGCGCCTGCCGGGATATCGAAGACGTAGCCGTGCGGCTTCGTGTAAAAGTTGTTCGCGGCGGGGCCGACGGTCGTCTCTTCGCAGGTCAGCCAAGAACCCCACGGCGTCGGGCCGCCCGCGCAGTTACGCACCGTGCCGCTCAAGGAAACGAAGTCGTAAACCAGCAGGCGCGACACTGGATCGACGATGAGCGTCGTCGTGCCGCCGGTGGCCTTCGGGTCGTAGGGGAGCGAGCCGAACGCGACGCTGTTTGCGCCGCCGCCGCTTTGCTCGTGGTTACGCACGAGATGAATCATGCCGTTGACGTCGTAGGCCGCCATGCCGTCGTGCGCGCCCGGCGTCAGGCGGCCGTCGGCCATTGGCGCGCCGACTTTGCCGAACACGTTGTACTGAAAGCCCTCTGGCAACGCGAGCAACGTCTCGCCGGTGTTGTTCGAGAGCTTCGGCACGAGCGGCCCGTAGCCGCCCGCGCCGCCTTGCGCGTGTGCGGCGACGCCGCCGAGCGAGCGCATCCCGTTACGCGCGAACAGGCCTTCGAGGGCGAGGGCCGCGCCGCCAGCGAGGGCGGTATGGCGCATGAACATTCGTCTGCTTAAGTTTCCCACTGTGGTCTTCTCCTTATTACCGTCTCAAGAACGAATTGTTGGCGGCCGAGCGACCGGCGGCGTGGCAAGGTGCATTTCGCCGCCGGCCAGCGTTTCGATGAGCGCGGGCAGTGACCACCGGACGTGAACCCGCGGGTGCGGGCCTGACGGTCGCTGCCGATCTTCAAAAGGTGTCGCCCTGAAGTTATAGCGGGTGACTATTAGGGGAAGGTGAATTTCGAGTAAACCTATTATTAATATTTGCGCCCGCCCCGCGCCCACTGGTCCCCTACCGCCGAAAGTTTACGCAGAGTTCAATTAGCCTTAACAGAAAAGACCGGGCGGGCGTGTAGCCTCCCGGCATCAGCACAACTTCAGCGTGTGTGGACTTCGTCTCGGCGCGAAGGTGATAAGGCTGTTTGCCCCGGCCCGTGGCCTGTCCGCGCCCGGACGATCCGGACGGGAGTGTCATTAAAGATTCAAGTCTCGAATGAAGACCAAACACGAAAGGGAAACCATGCTCCGTTTACACAAAGCGCTCTTCGCCGCCTTAGCTTTCGCCGCCCTGTGGCTCGGCCCGGCCGTCACCTCGGCGCGAGCCGACACGATCAATTTCACACTGCCTGACTTTAACGGCTCATTCCTGCCTCCCGGCTCGCCCCAGATCGGCACACCCCGGACGGGCGGAACTTTCAGCCTCTTGATTCCCGCCGGACAACAGATCGTCGGCGCGACGCTGACCGGCACGTTCGGCAATGCGACAAATGCGACCTCCGCCCCACTCGACCTTTTCCTCGACGGCCTCGCGGTCGCGCAGTGCGCGCCGGCCACCGCCTGCACCGGAACCTTCGGCCCATCTGGGCCGTTCGCGTTCAGTTTCAGCTTCAGCGCAGCCAACCTCGCCCTGCTGACTGACGGTTCGGCGCTGCTGACTCTGACGCAACTCGCTCCCGGCGCGGCGCGGCTCGGCAGTCTGCAACTCGCGGTGCAGACCGCGCCCGTGCCCGAACCGGCCACACTGTTCTTGCTCGGCACCGGGCTCGCCGGGGCGGCGGCACAAGTTCGTCGGAGAAGGCTTCAGGCTCACTAAATCGGATTTCAGTTGAGTATCTGGAAGGTTGATGTTCACCGCCGAGGCGCAGAGTAGAGCGCCGAGCAGCGCAGAGGGCGGAGGGGGGGTTCTCTGTGCGCTATCCTTCCGCGGTTCTCTGCGTCTCGGCGGTTAATGCTATTCACTGACACGAGAGTGGAAACCGAAAGATCACGCAGGTCAAGATCAACTTCGCGGGCGAGTTGACCGGCTCGCGCGCCAACGTCAACATCGAGCCGCGCAAAGACGGCCCCACGATGATGATGATGCGCTTCCACGAATTGAAGGAAGCGCCGGCCGGCAAGCGCTACGTGGTCTGGGCGGTCAGCCCCGACAACAAGTACAGGCGCCTCGGCCAAGTCGTGAACACCGGCCAACGCAACGAGGCCGAGATCAAGAGCGAGGTGGCGTGGGCCGACTTCGGCTTGTTCGTCACCACCGAGGAGGTTGATAATGCTCAACCGGCCGGTACGCTCGTCGGCACGATCATTCGGTAACATCTTTCTGATTTGACTTGCGCGAGTCGCTCGCGCTGCCAATTGCGGAGCCAACTTGCGGTTGCGAGAGGCCGCCTTCTGAGTGAAGGCGGCCCTTTTTTTTAGCGGCGCGCTTTTTTTGTTTGCTCCGGCCGCGCCCGTCTGTCTATAATTCTTGGCGACGGGCGGACTGACTGACTGACTGACTGACCGCCCACCCGAAACGTCAGCGCCAGCCGGCGCGTCAGACACCAAGCTCTCGACCATTCATCACGGAAACCGAACGGCCGCCCTCGCCTGTCGGGCACGCCTGTTTTCCGTTTCAACGCCGACCCGAGCGTTTACCCCGTCACTATCGCCGGACTTCAGTCGGCAACAATCTCCGAGCCCGCCCGTATTAATCGTCGTCATCATGCGGAAAAGATTACCCCCAACCGCGTCGCTCCTCGTCCTGCTTGCCGCACTCCTTTTCGCCGCCACGCACCTTACGCGCGCGC
>JBOGOY010000194.1:0-6766 GCA_050748185.1 Pyrinomonadaceae bacterium | reverse complement strand
GTAGGAAAGCATGTGTCTTGATGCTGGCTACTGGCTACTGACTACTGGCTACTTCTTTGTACAGATTGACCAGCTCGACCGCGGCCATCGCGGCCTCGAAACCTTTGTTACCGGCCTTGACGCCGGCGCGATCGATCGCCTGCTCCAAAGTGTCGGCGGTGACGACGCCGTACAACACCGGCACGCCCGTCTCCATCGCGGCCTGCGCGATGCCCTTCGTCACTTCGCCGGCGACGTACTCGAAGTGCGGCGTCTGCCCGCGGATCACCGTGCCGAGGCAGATCACCGCCTCGTACTTGCCCGAGCCCGCGAGTTTGCGCGCGAGCAGCGGAATCTCGAACGAGCCGGGCACGCGGAAGTGTGTGACCGCGTCTTGGGACGCGCCGAGGCGTTCGAGCGCGTCGAGCGCGCCCTCGACCAGTCGCGCCGTCAGGAAGTCGTTCCAACGGCTCGACACCAGCGCGAAGCGGAATCCTTCGGCGTTCAAGCGCCCCTGATGAGTCACCGGCTGCAAGCGTCTCTTAAGCTCCAGTTGTTTTCGCGAAGGTGAAGGCTACGGCAGTATAAGAACTGGAGTGGCGGGTGACAAGTGAGGAGAAACGATGAATGCGGAATGATGAATTGAAATCATTGCTCTTCATTCATCGTTCATCATTCCGCATTCATCATTTCCCTTTGAACTCTGGCGGGCGCTTCTCCAGAAATGCGCGCGTGCCTTCGCGCACGTCCGCGGTGGAGAAGAGTTGACCGAAGAGTTCGGCTTCGAGCGCGAGGCCGTCCGTGAGCGGCAGGCGCAGGCCGCGCGTCACCGCTTCGAGACAGGCACGGACGGCGAGCGGCGCGTTTGTCTCGATCTCGCGGGCGAGCGCGAAGGCCGCCGGCAGCAACTCTTCATGGTTGCCGACGACGCGGTTGACGAGGCCGAGACGTTGCGCCTCGGCGGCGGAGAGGCCGTCGCCGGCGATCATCGCCGCCAACGCCCGCGCGGAGCCGACGGCGCGTGCCAGTCGCTGCGTGCCACCGTAGCCCGGGATGACGCCAAGTCGCGTTTCGGGCAGAGTGAAACGCGCGCCCGCCACCGCCACCCTCAGGTGACACGCGAGCGCGAGTTCACAGCCGCCGCCGGCCGCGACCCCGTTGACCGCCGCGATCACGGGCACGCCGCACATTTCCACGGCTTCGCACATTTCCTGCCCGCGCCGCGCCGCCGCGCGCGCTTCCGTTTCGCCGAGAGCGGCGAGCCCCTCGATGTCGGTCCCCGCGCAGAAGGCCGCATCGCCCGCCCCGGTCAGGATCACTACGCGCACGTCGCCGCGCCCGCGCAAGGACGCGAAAGTTTCGCGTAGGCGCTCGGACATCCCGCGGGTCAGCGCGTTGCGCTTGGCGGGGCGGTTGAGGCGGACGAGCAGGACGGACGCGCCCTCTTCTTCGACGACAACGTTTGATGAATTCATACTCAGACTCCGGCGGCCCGCGCGCGGCTCGCCGGCACGTGGAAGTTGTAAGACTCGCCGTGGCTCAGGTAGTGCACGCGCTCCTGTAGTCCGGCCGCGGCGACGGCCTGCTTGAAATCTTCGAGCGGCGACTTGAAGACCTCGTAGTCGTTGTAGTGAATTGGAATCGCCTTGCGCGGGCGCACGATTCGGATCATCTCGACGCCCTGCCCGGCGTCCATCGTCACCATCACGCCGAGCACCCGCGTGCCGCCGAGGTGCAGCAGCGCCAGATCGATCTCCGCGAAACGCCGCGGAATTTCTTTTAGATCGTCGTGGATCAGCGTGTCGCCGGTGATATAGAGCCGGAGCGTGGTCCGGCGGCCCGCCTCCGTCTGAAACTCCAGCATACTGCCCATCACGGGCGGCAGCATCAGCCGGAGCGGGTTCGGCGCGTGCTTGCCCGGCATCGAGGAGATTCGCAGCCGCGCGTCGCCCTTCGAGATGTCGAGCGTCTGCCACGTGTCGAGCCCGATGGTGGCGCGAAAGCCTTTCTCTCGTAACTCGTCGGCGGCGTGCGGCGTGGTAACGAGCGGCAGGTTTTTATTCAGCCTCGATTCGGCGATGCGGTCGAAGTGATCGCCGTGCAGGTGCGAGAGCACGCACAGGTCGAGCCGCGGCAGTTGCTCGATGTCGAGCGCGGGCTCGGTCAGTCGCCGCGATGTCAGGCCGTAGCCGAGGTGAACGTGATCGCCGCTGTGCAGAAAGTTCGGGTCGGTCAGGATCGTGAATCCCGCATAGTGCAGGATGACGGTCGCCGTCCCGACGAAGTAGATCGAACCGCCGTTAAAATCTGCCGCCGCGCCGGCCGCCGCCGGTAGTTGTAGCGTCTTTTGTTTGCCCATCCTCCCCCCTTTTTGTAACCAAAGTTTCCGCGCAGCTTACCGCAAAAGGAGGGACAAAAATCGGGCGATAAGTGACAAGAGTGCTGAATTTTCTTGTCGCTTATCGCCCGGCGGACACGCGGCTGGGGATATTTCACTGTCGCCGGCAAGCTAAGCCATGCAGGGCACCGAGCACACAGAGGCCGGCAAGGCGAGGCGGATTCATGTCTTCGTTTCTCTGCGCCCTCCGTGGCAAAAATCTCCGAGGACGAACAATCCCTTCGCGCCTCTTGCTACACAAGATTCATCGGCGTCGGGTTCTTCGCATCCGCGGTGTAGTCGTAGAAGCCGCGGCCCGATTTGCGCCCGTAGAGGCCGGCCAAGACCATGCGTTTAAGGAGCGGCGGCGGGGCGAAGCGCTTCTCGCGAAACTCGTTGAACATGATCTCGGCGATGTAGTAGGTGGTGTCGAGGCCGACGAAGTCGCCCAAGGTGAACGGCCCCATCGGGTAGCCGCACCCCAAGCGCATCGCGTTGTCGATGTCCACAATCGAGCCGACGCCTTCTTCGAGCGCGCGGATGGCGTCGAGCATGTAGGGGACCAGCAGGCGGTTGACGATGAAGCCGGTCTTGTCGGACGCGCGCACCGGCGTCTTGCCGAGTTTGCGGCCGAACTCGACGCACTGCTCGTAGACCGCTTCGTCCGTCAGGATCGTGCGGACCACTTCGACCAATTTCATCAGCGGCACGGGGTTGAAGAAGTGGAGGCCGACGAAGCGCCGCTGCCTTGCGGCCGAGGTCGCCGTCATCATCTCGGTGATCGAGAGCGAAGAGGTGTTCGAGGCAAAGATCGTTTCGGGCTTGCACGCCTCGTCGAGTTGCCGGTAGGTGTCGCGTTTCACTTCGAGATTTTCGACGATCGCCTCGATGATGATGTCGCAGTCGGCGAGGTCCGAAAGTTCGGTCGTGCCACTGATACGGCCGCGAATCTGCCCCTGCTGCTCGGCGGTGATCGAGCCCTTCTCGGCAAACTTGGCGAGCGATTTTTCGATGCCCGTGAAGCCTTTCTGGCACAACTCGTTCGTGACCTCGCGGACGATCACCTCGAACCCGGCGGTCGCGGCCGTCTGCGCGATCCCCGAGCCCATCAGGCCGCACCCCAAGACACCGACTTTCCTGATTTCCATGTTGAGCGTTGTCTCCTGAATTAAGAATAGCGTTTCGGCGAACGGGAGAAGATGTCAGATACGGCGGGCCGGTGGCAAGCGGAGACGAAGGGCGACGGCAACTCTTCGGAGGCCCGGTCTATTTCACGCGACGCGCCGGGCCGGCGGGTTTATCACTTCTGTTCTTCCGTCTCACCCTGAGGCGGCTGTTGCAACACGAGGCCGTAGTTTTGCCCCTCGGTCCTGACCCACTGATCGTGTCGCGCTTCCCACGCCTCGAATTCGGCGAGCAGTTGTTTGAGTTGTGCTTCTTCGGCCGGCGTGCGGGGCGATTTCTTAAAAAGCGGGGCGAGTTCGCCGACGCGGATGAGCAACGGTCTTAGTTCCGCGCGCAGCCGGTCCGGGATCGCAGCGAACGGTGGCGCATTATCAATCTTCTCGACGGCGCGGGCCACGCCGCTCGCGTCGCCCGTGTTCACCGCGCTCGTGAACGCCGCCTGCCCCTCGTTGGTTGCCTGCACGAACGATAAGACGGCCGAAGGGTCGGCCCCCAACACCTGCTGCTTGACGTTTGCGACGGCGGGTGACGGCCCGTCGAAATGGCGCCACACCTGCACGAAACTGAGGGCGACGAGAAGCAGCAGCCCCGTCTGGACGGCGTGCCAGAAGACGGAGACCGGGCCGCGCTCGCCGGGCCGTTTGTAGCTGACGAAGAGCGCGAGCAACATCCCCATCGCAAGGCCGCCCATGTGGCCGGCGTTGTCGATGAGACCCCGCCCGAGATAGCCGATGAAGACGTTGATCAGCACGGTCGGCAGCATCCCGACGCCGAAGGCGCGCCGGAACCCTTCGGGCAACTCGTGGCGAAACTTGATGCCGAAGACGAACAGCACGCCGATCAGCCCGAACAGCGCTCCCGATGCCCCCGCCCCTGCCACGTCGTAATCCTTGAATAGAAAGCGGCCGACGACGTTCGTGTGCAGGCCGGGCTGCACGCTGTAGTAGCTGGCGACGAAGCCCGCGATCCCAGAGACGATCCAAAAGAAAACGAACTTGGCCGAGCCGTACAGACGCTCGACGTAAGGCCCCAGCATCCACAGGCCGTACATGTTGGCGAGCAGGTGCAGCGAACTGATGAAACCGGGCATTCGGACGTGCAGGAAGATGGGCGCGACCAGCCGCCACCACTCGCCGCCTTCGCGGATCAGATCGTTGCGCTTCGCGCCGTAGGCGATGAGCACGTCATCCGTGGTCCCACTGGTGAAGTAGTACATCAGCAGGTAGAAGAAGATGTTGGTGATGAGGAAGATGAAGGTGAAGGTGACGGGCCGCCGGAGGATGGCGCGCGCGAAACGCAACGTCTCGATCTCGTGACGCGGAAGTTTGGCCGTGTCTGGGCCAGCGCCCGCGGCTGCGCCGCACACCCCGCACGCCGGTTCATTCGCGCCTACAATGGCACCGCAACTGCGGCACATGCTCGGTCTTGCCTGCAACAAAATATCACGCCCGACGCGCGCGACGCGCCCGCCCCGCCAGCGGCGCAAACCATCCACGCCCGTCAATCTCCGTTCAGATAGCTTTGTGACAGGATACTACAACAGTGAGCAGTAAGCAGTAAGCAGTGGGCAGTGAGCGGTGTGAGCAGGGCCGAGCGCGTGCAACCCGCGACCGGCCGTCAACCCGCGGCCATCAACAGACAAAGCTCTTTCTTTCACGGCTCGCGGCTCACTGCTTACTCCTCTGGCTCACCGCTCACTTTCCCACGCACTTTGATCTCGCGCGGTGCGGAAGCGTCCGCGGTCACTTCGACGGGGGCGCGCCAGACCAGCGTCTTGATGCGGCACGTGCCGGTGTTGTCCTCGCGGCAGTAGTAGAGCGTGGCCTCGACGCGCAACTCGGCCGCGCCGGGTGTGAGAGCGCGCAAGGGCACGCGCAGCGGCAGGCGCACGTCCTTTCCGGCGCGCTTCAACTCGGGTTGGTCCCCTGTGAGCGTGAGGTACTCGACGCCGCGTCCGACCGAGACTTTCACGCGCTGCGGGGCCGACTCGTTCAGGTGATACCCCGCCGGTAGTTCGACCGCGACGACGAGCACGGCGTCGTTGGTGCCCGCCTGAAGTCTTTGCGTCTCCAGCTTAATTTGCTCGTCGTTGTTCGTCGGCGCGTCCGTTGCGTTGCCCGCGCCCGCCGCCGCGGCGTCCGTCCGCGGTGGCGGTCGCAGGCCGTCGATCTTCAGCGTCGCGGCGCGGCCGGTCTTCAGATCGACGACGCGGACGGCGTGGTTGTTGGTATCGGCGACGTAGAGTTTGCCGGCGGCGACGCTCAGGCCGCCGGGCTCGTAAAAGATCGGCGCGGAGCCGTCCCGTTGCCCCGGCTTCCCCGTCCCGGCGAAAGTTTTGACCGCGCCGGTTCGCGGGTCGAGCCGCTTCAGCTTGTGATTGTAAGTGTCGGCGACAAAGACCGCGCCCTCGTGATAGAGGACGCCGAGCGGATGTTGCAGGCGCACGTCGTCGCCCGTCCCGTCGCGGTCGCCGAACTCGAACAGGTCGCCGCCCGCGAGCGTGCGGACTTCGGGGACCAACGCGCCGTGCGCGGCCACGCCGCCGGATTCAACCGCGTTATTCGGCGCTCCGGTGTCAGAGTTTGCGTTCCCTCTTTCGCCTTTCGCCTTTCGCCTTTCGCCTTTCGCCCTCGCTCCCGGCAACGCGATGGCCCGGATGATGTTCGACTCGCTGTCGGCGACGTAGAGCGTCCCGCGCCCGTCGGTCGTGAGGCCCGACGGCTGCGCGAAGGCCGAGCCGGCGGGCGTGCCGTCGAGGCGTGCGCCTAAGGGACCAATGCGCGCGCCGTCGAGGCGCGCCTCGCGGCCCGAGCCGGCGAAGACCGAGACGAGTTTTTTGTCGAGTTCGAGTTGCCAAATTTGGTGCGGCCCGGCCATCGCGACGTAGAGCGTCCGCCCGACGAGTTGTAAGTCCCACGGCGAGTTCAACGCCGCGCCGCGGGCTTCCGATGGCCCCGACAGCGGGCGCTGTGATTGGTCCCCTGTGCCCGCGACGGTCTCGACCGTTCTGCTTTTCAGATCGACACGCCGGATCGCGTGGTTCTCGGTGTCGGCGACGTACAGCGCGTCGCCTTCGAGCGCCATCCCCTGCGGCCGGTAAAAGGTGGCCGCGTCGAACGCCCCGTCCTTCAAGCCGCGTCCGCCGGTCCCGATAGTGTCGAGCAACGTGCCGTCCAGTTTCGTCACCACGATGCGGTTGTGGTTCGAGTCGGCGATGAACAGGCG
>JBOGOY010000193.1:0-6771 GCA_050748185.1 Pyrinomonadaceae bacterium | reverse complement strand
CCCCGACTCTGTTGAGCGTCCGTCATCCCTCCACACGCGAAAATTTTAGACGGCGGCGTGGGCGGCGGTGGCGACTCCTTCGTCGAGCGGCTGGCGCGGGTCGATGAAGAGCCACATGACGACACCGATGAGGAGGAAACCGGCGGCGACATAGAAGCCCAGCGTCCATGAATTCAACTCTTGCAGAATGTAGCCGAAGACGATAGGCGCAAGCGTGCCGGCGAGGTTGCCGAAGGTGTTCGTCGTGCCGCTCACCACGCCCGCGCGGTGTCCGCCGATGTCCATGCAGGTCGCCCACACCGAGGGCGTCGTCAGAAATTGGAAGAAGAGGGCGAGGGCGATGAAGAGCGCGGCGGCGACCGCGTTCTCCGTCAGCCCGACGAGGACGAGCATCACCGCGCTCGCCGTCAGCCCGAACGCGCCGACGCCGCAGCGCGCGATCTTCTTGTTGCCGGTGCGCGTTACCAGCCAATCGGTGAGCGTGCCGCCGCACAGGAAAGCGACCGCTCCGAAGACCCATGGCAGAGCGGCAAAGAGTCCCGCCGAGGTCATCGTGAAGCCGCGCGCTTGGATCAGATAGGTCGGCAGCCAAGTGATGTAGAAGTAGAGGCTGTAGCCGTAGGCGAAATACATCGCGCAGAGGAAAAAGATGTTCCGGTTCCGCAGGAAAGCGCGCCACGGGATGGCGTGCGAGCGGTCGGGGCGCTTCTCCTCGCCCGCGCAGATCAGTTTCACCTCTGCCGGGTTGACTGCCGGGTGCTCCTCGGGGCTGTCGCGGAACCACCAGTACCACGCGAGACACCACACGATGCCGAGCGCGCCGAACTCGATGAAGGTCAGACGCCAGCCTTGTCGTTGGATGAGCAGGAAGACTATCGGGGGCGTCAAGGCCGCGCCGAGGGCGTGACCGATGCAGACGCCGCCCATCGCTCGCCCGCGTTGCGAGGCCGGGAACCAGCGCGAGACGGTGCAAGCGCTGTTCGGGATGGCTCCCGCCTCGCCCATGCCGAACATCAGCCGCATGGCGAAGAGCGACCAGAAGCCTATCGCGGCGCTCGTCAGCGCCGTGAAAGCTGACCACCAGAGCACGATGCGCGTTAAAGTCTTGCGCGTGCCGAAACGGTCGCCCATCCAGCCCGTGGGAATCTCGAAGAGCGCGTAAGTGAGCGTGAACGCGCTGAAGATGTAGCCCATCTGCACGGGTGAAAGTTGAAACTCCTGCATGATCGAGGGCGCGGCGGCGGAGATGGCAAGGCGGTCGAGGTAGGTCAGCGCGGCCAGCGCGAACAGGAACGCCAGAACTTTATAACGCACGCCCGAGGCCTGTGCTGGCGCGGCCAGTCCGGTGGCGAGGGCGTCTGTCGCCGGGGGGTTCATCTGCATGATGGAGTTATCCCTTCACAATATGATTGAGATTAAGGCTCACCGCGCCGCTCGGATAAATCTTTAACTCTCGCTGATGTTCGCGACACAGATCACTTCCGCCCTTGCGACGGGGTCAACTTGAAGGTCAGGATTTGACGCGGAGCCGTCTCGAAGTTGAACCCTCCTTCGCCGCCCGCGCTCGCTTGGTCGCAGTCCTCGACCGCGTTGCATGCCTGCCGTGAAAACGAACCGAAGAGCGGGCTTGAGACACGCACCGGGCGCGCGCCCGCGCCGCCGAGTTCGATGAAGCGCAGCACCACCGAGCCTGCGCCCTCTTCCGCGTGCTTCCACGCGCTCAGCAGGACGGACGAATCGCTTGTCTCGAGGAAGCTCATCCGCGACGCGGGCAGCGGGTTCTCGGTGGGCGCGGCCTTGTCCTGCGACTTGACGAGCGTGCGTTCGAGCGGCGTGGTCTGTTCCCAACCCATGCGGCTCATGGCCGCCGCGTCTAGTTTGGGCGCGCTCGTCAAGGCGTAGCGGAAGGTGAAATCACCGCCCTGCGCGGCGATGTAGTTCGTGCCCCAGTAATTGTTCATCACGTAGGAGAAGACGGTCGAACTGCGCGGGCGAAACTCAGTCGGCCACGTGCCGCGCACGATGTCGCCGAACGTCCAGAGGAACGAATCCGTCGAGACGAGACTGACTTCCGCGCCCTCTTCGCCCGCCGACACCCAGTTTTGCGCCGAGAACCACTCCAACCCCGCGCCCGGCATCATGTCGCGGTCGGGGCGCACGACGCCGTTCTGGACCTCATACTTGAACTCGGGCACGCGCAAGTTGAGCGGGAAGGCGAAATAGGCCGCCTCTTTTTTGTAGATCGTCTCCTTGCTGACGCGGTTGACGATCTCGATCCGCTTCTCATGGTCGAAGAGGATGATCTCGGTCGTGATTCGTGGCGTGTTGACGCCCCGGCTCTCCAGCCGCGCGCTGACACCCGTCGGAGTTTTTCCGATGATGACCAAACGGCCTTCGCGCGCCGGGTGCGCTTCGAGGCGCGCGAAGGGGAGATGCCGGCGGTAGGTGAGCAACTGCGTGAAGGGCGGGTTGTCGCCGCCCGTGACGTAGACATACTGGTTGAAGCGATAGGGGCCGGACTGGTCCACCAATTCGCGCCGCAGGTTCTTGTCGTAGATGCTCCGCACGCCGCCGCTCTCAGGGTCGAGCGTTACGCGGTAGAACGAATTCTCGATGATGTCCTTCCCCGCATGCGAAGCGGTGCCGCCCGCCGCCGCCGTCTCCTGCATCGCGGGTGACGAGGGGGTGGTGGTGGCGGCGGCGACTGTCGCGCCGTCAGTCTGTGCGTTGCTCTGTGACGCGCTCTTGTCCCTCACGTCGTAAGTCTTATACCCGACGGCGGGCACGCCGCGCGCCATGAAACGAATGCGCTGGTAGGCCGGGTGATCTTCGAGCACATCGAAGCGGACGACTTGGCCGGTCTCCAGATCGAACAACTCGCGTGTCTTTTGCAGATCGAACTCCACCCAGCCGTCGCGCGGCCAGTTGAGCGTGTTGAAGACGACGAGCGCGCGCGACGATGTGCCGATGCGCCCGGCGATGGCCGTCATTCCTCGCTCCAACAGGTACTCCGTGCAGTGGCGCGCCGTGATTCCGTAGAGGCGCTTGGTGGCGAGTTCGCGCGTCGTGTCTTCGCTGTGCGGCTCGGTGACGCTGCGCCCCCAGCCCCACGTGTGCTCGTCCATCAAAGAAATGTTCTCCCACATGCAATCGAGCGCTTCGCGCGAAGGCCGGTAGCGCGGATCGACGAGCGACGCGACGACACCCAACTTCTCGGCCGACACGGCGCGGCGCTCGGTCTCGCGCTCCATCGCCGCGTGGTAAGCATCGGACGCGATGCCGTCTTCCCAGTAAGGGCCGCCGTCGCCGCGCACGACCGGAAGTTTCCCCCCGGCCTGTTCGGCTTGCGCCGATATTTTTTCCATCGCTTCGCCGAAGCCGGAGAAGTGCAGTTCGGGGTAGGCGAACAAATTCTTCCATTGCTTCACGAGCGCGGCCTGCTGCGGGTAGAGCGACGTGTTCTCCCACTGGCTGCCGTGAAGCATAACGGCGTTTGCCGGGTAGTCGGGGCGTTCGTAGACGCGCAGGAAGTTTGGAAGACCTTCGTAGCCGTTCGCCACGTGCGTCGGCAATCCAAACTGGCTCCCGATCTGGTGGTAGTGACGCGAGTACCACATCAACACGCGCGCGCCGTCAGGCCCCTCCCACCAGAAGGGCGAGCGACGATGCAGGTCGCCGAGCATAAGCATCGGCCCGCGGTCGGCGTTCCCCGCCGCCGCGAAATACTTCAACCCCGAAGCCGCGAGGATCGAAGCGTAAGACCAAGAGTAAGACGGCACGTCCGTGATGTTGACCGTATCCCACGGGCCGCCCGCCTCGCGGTTCAACTTGCGTGCGCCGTAGAAGGAGCGGATGAGCGCCTCGCCCGTCGGGAAGCCGGTCAGGATCACGGAGTGCTGCGCGGGCACGATAATTTTCCTCTCGCGCACGGCGCGATAGAACTTCTGCCGCTCGGCTTCGGAGCGACCTTCGAGAAAATGACGCGCCTGCCAGTAGCCGTCGAGCGTGAAGCGAAATTCGGGGTGCTCCGCGTTCATCGCGAGCGCCTCGTTGATAATGCGGCTGTGGAGCTCGGCGAGCTTCGTCTGAAAGTCGGAGTAGCCCACGTCCAGATGCTCGTGGGGCACCATGTAGACCGTCCACTTCCGTGCCGGCGTAAGAGTCTGCGCGAAGGCGTAGTCGCGCCCGTTCGCCTTGACAGTGACGGTGGCGCGCGTACCCGCAGCGAATTCAGGGACGGAAAATTCGAGCCGCTGCTCGCCGAAGTCGCGTCCCGTCGCCGCGAGCGGTTGCGTGCGATTCCATCCGGGCAGCGACAGCGTGACCGTGCCCTGCGGTGAGAGCCCGCGCCAACCGACCGTGACGGAGACGACTTCCGAGAGTCGCCCGCCTTCGCGTCTGTAGAACACGGTCGGGGTCGCCTGCGCGCTCGTCACGCCGGAAGCGACCGTCCCCGCGCCTTGCTCGTTCACCAACTCCAGCGCGTCGTAATTAAGCACGGCGAAGTCGGTCGTCTCGCCCCCGGGCATCGCGGTCGAAAGCTCGTCGGTCACAGCCGTCAGAGCGATCTCGTTTCGGCCCGCGCGCAGGAACTCGGGCGGCACGTCAATCGTCATCGTGCCGATGGCGTACTGCGGCAGGATCGCCCCTTCGCTGTTCCCCTCCTTGTACGTTTCGACGGGCTGGTGAAACCAACCGCGATAACCGTTCACGTCCACCTCGACCACGGGGGGGCGCGCCGTCTTCAGAATCAGCCCGAGCCGCAGCCGGTAAATCCCTTGCGGCGCGGACTGTAGTTCAAACTGTATTTTGCGCGCCGCGCCCGACTTGCCGGGGACGACGGCCTGCTGCGCGCCGACCCAATGCTGCGGCTGACCGGTCGCGACCGTGTACACGACGGGCGCACCGGAGGCCGGGGCAAACTCTTCCGCCGAGTTGTCGAAGGAACCAATTTTGAAAACCGGGCGCTCCTGCGCCGAGGCGCTGACGAACAGCGCTAGTAACAGCAACATCCCTGAGACGGCGTATCGACGCATCAATGTCTTCTCTCTCCACACAATTATTCTCTAGCTCTGTGGATACAGGCTGCGGGTCGTAAGTTTCGAGTTGTCTAGCGGGATTGTGGTTAGATATGCTCCGTTAAGACTCTAACCGGTTTTCTGATGCTCGTCACGGTTGCAGCCGCGCCCGCCGCTGATTACCGGAGCGAACCGGGCACCCGCTCTATCCCCTTCTATCCGGCCAGTCCGAGCGAGTGTCGGCGCTTGAAAGAATCAAACGTGGGGGCAAAATACTTCTTTACGTTCAAGCAGGTCAATTTATTTTTCGCCCGACGCGAAACATACCCATTCGGCCGGAGCCACGGCGCGATGTGGTATGTTTAGGCCGAAGGCATATTTCTCGATTCGTCTATCCCGATAACTTCGCGCGGAAACCTGTTCTGATGCGTCGCCTGTTGCTACTCGCAATACTTCTGCTGCCCGCCTGCGGTGCGGGCGACATCGCCCTCGGCAGGCAACAACCGACCTCCCCCGCCGCCGCCCCTCCCGACAGGCCAATTACGATGGCTCAGTTGAAGACCGTCAGCACGAGCGGGGTTTCAGTAGCGGAAGTGTCGGACTACGTCTACGGCGGCTACAGCGGCGCGCTACCGTCGCCCCCCGCACGCCGACTTGAACCCGCGCAAGGCTTACGTCATCTTCTGGAAAGATTTCAACTACCGCTTCGTCTTCTCCCACGAGGCCAGCTATTGCCCTTGGTTCGAACTGCCTTCAGGCGCGGCGGTCTCCTACCAGATGTTCGAGGGCAACGAGGGCTGGGCTGAACTCTTCAACGAGCAGGGGCGGCGCGAGCGCAACAGCTTCGTGGACGTGATCGAGCGCGGCCCCCGCAGGGTGTGGGCGCGCTGGACTTACTTCGGCGTCAACCTGACTTCGGGCGAGGCGGCCTTCCGCGCAGTCGAAGACTTCTGGGCTTACCCCAACGGACTCGTCCTGCGCCGCCAGCGCTACTACACGCTCATGCCCGGCGACAACCGCGGCTACGCGCGCGAACCCATCGAACTCATCGTCATCAGCCCGGTCGGGAAACTCTGGTACGACGTGCTGGACGGCGATCCCTCGACCGGCGAGAGCCGCGCTTTCGTCGGCGTGGACGCCTTCTCGCGTGCGCGTGTGGACATCTTCTGGAAACGCAAGGACGACCCGACAAAGATTTTCGCGGGCACCTCCCGCCGCACGGGTTCGCCGTGGAAAGAGATCGACGACGCGCGCGGGTTCGCAGGGCTAATCCCGCTGCGTGACGGCTCGCCGTTCTTCGTCATCGGCGATGCTTCAGGGTTCCCCCATGAAGGGACGCGGCTCAAAGAACACTCCGACCGCAAGGGCACGGGCGGATGGGGATGGGGCACTCTGACGTGGGATCACTGGCCGGTCGGCTGGCTCAACAGCCAAGCGCACGATCTGGATGCGGAGACCTTCAAACGCTATCCGAGCCACTTCGCGCCCTTCGGCCTTGACCTGTGGACTATCCCGAACGAAGCCACCGAGCAGCGGGACTTCTATTCGCTCCTCGGCGTCGGCGGCAGAGATGTGGAAGCTATTCGCGCGCTGGCTAAAAGCTGGCTCAGTGGAAACGCGGGTGATCCGCAGCGTGCCGCGTCCTATCGCCCGCTCCGAGACACGCCGCGTCGTTGAACGGATGAAAGATTTCCCCTTAACGCATCCAGCAAGCGTTGCAGAAGCCCGCACGCTAGTCGAGGGCGTAGAGCGG
>JBOGOY010000192.1:0-6813 GCA_050748185.1 Pyrinomonadaceae bacterium | reverse complement strand
TACCGACGCCTTTGCCGGTTGCCTCCCTGATGCCGATGCTGCGGTCGTGCCAATCGTCGCCCGCGCCGAGACGGCCGCGGTCGCGCTCGTAACGCTCGGTCTGCTCCAGACTGAGGGCGATGCCGCTCGCGATCTCGTTCCAATTCGCGGTCTGGATGCCGCGCGCGACGAGGGAGAGCCCGGCCGACCAATCCTCTTCGGGCGCGCGCGCGTCCTGTTCCGGGATCGCGAGCGTGTGGGCCGAAGGGAACGGCGCGCCTTTGTATTCGCGCACGAGTTGCGCCTTGAGGTCTTTCAGTGACAGGTTCGGGTTCTCGCGCCGCATCGCTTGCGCCCGGCGGAAGAGGTCCGCCACCGTCGGTTGCTGCTGCTGATCGGCCATTTCGTTCGGCACCTTTGTCTGTTGAGATGTGGTGGAAAACTTACACGCGCGACACGCGATGCACAACCCGGCGCGGGGATTTCCCGGTCTTCCCTTGGCTCATCCCCTCGGACGTGGCGACGGGCGGCGCGCGCGCTTTTTCTGCGCCGCCAGCGCCACGGGGACAATCCGCTTTTTCCTCTTCTCCCGCATCATTTTTTCGATCAGCTTCAAGCCATCGTTCCGCGCTTTGATCGCCAAAGCTTTGGCTTCTTCTTCGCTGCGCCCGTCGGGCGAGAAGTGGAATTTCCGGTTGACTCGTTTGCCGTCGGGCAGGATGTAGCCGGCTTGCCAGACGTTGTAATACCGCCCCCGTTTGCGCGAGCGCGTCTTGTGCACGCCGGGCGGGTTGCCCCGGTTTCTGGCGTTGGTTCGGTTGAACATGTTCCCGCGCTCCGGCTTCGGGTACTGCACGAGCAACTGGTCCCTATACTTCCGGGCCTCACTCAGCGCGCGCCGCTCGCTTCCGCCGTGCGCGAAGTCGCTGAAGAACTGATGGATCATCTTCCCGTCGCGGTGAATCCTGACCCACCACCCGTGTTGACCTTTCTTCGCCTGATCGATGCGGCTGATGTGACGCATCGATTTATCTTTCTTCATGTGACGGCTCCAATTCAACAAATTACGCGCCCCAACAACGCGAAGTTACTAGCGCACGGCAGACGCAACTGTGTCGTCAGCAACTTACCCATCCCCCTTCCGGCCGAACGCGCGGCGCAGCCAGCCGGCCGCGCCGCGCCCGTCGACGTCGCCGAGGACGACGTGCGCGGTGTTGCGGCCCGAGGCGGCGAAGACGCCGCCGCCGGGATGCGTGGAAGCGCCCGTGAGGTAAAGGTTTTCGATCGGCGTGCGATAGGTCGCCAGTTCCGGCAGAGGACGGTAGAGGAACATCTGGTCAATGTCCATTTCGACGTGCATCACGTTGCCGCGCAGCAGGCCGAGCCGACGCTCTAGGTCGAGCGGCGTCTGGACGAAACGCGCGATGATGGAATCGCGCACGTTCGGCGCGTACTGTGTCACCACGTCGATCAGCTTGTCGGCTTCGCGCTCGGCGATCTGGTCCCAAGACTCGCCGCCGGCCAGTTCGTAGGGGAAATACTGCCCCCAGATGAAAAGCGTGTGCCGGCCTTCGGGCGCGAGCGTCGGGTCAACGGCCGTGAAAGTCATCGCGAGCGCCGCCGGATGTTCCGAAGGCCGGCCCCGCAGATAGTCGCCGTAAGCTCGTTCGAGGTACTCGACCGAGGGACAAAGTAGTTGCAAACCCTGATGACAGTCGCCCGCGCCCCCCGCTGTGGTCGGCGCGTCCGTGTAGTCGGGCAACTCCGAGACGGCGCAGCGGACGATCATGCCGAAGCCGTTGCCGACGCGGATCGCACGGACCCGCGTGGCCAGATCGCCCGGCAGGTTGTCGGCCCCGATCAATTTCAGAAAGGTCGTCTGCACGTGCGCGTTCGAGACGATGCGGCGCGCCTCGATTCGTTCTCCACCGACGAGCGTGATCCCGACGGCGCGTTTGTTTTGCACTTCAATCCGTTCGACCTCGGCCGACAAGCGGACCTCGCCGTCGTGATGCGCGAGACAGCGCGCGAGCGCCTGTGTCAGCGCGCCCGAGCCGCCGCGCGGGCGTTTCACCCCGCTGCGGTGAATCATCGCGTGCCAGCCGAGAAAGTCGCCGGTGGCGGGCGTCGTCGGGGGCGGACCGGACTGCGCCGCCAGCCAGACCAGCGCGGCCCGGAGTCCCTCGTGCCGGAACGTCTCGCGCGCGATCTGCCCGTAGGGGGCGAAGATTTTGCGCGTCATCTCCGCCGGATCAATCTTGGTCCCTTTGGTGCGGCGGAAGATCATGTGCCGGCCGAGGTTCAGCGGCGTCGGCGGCTTGAGGAATGCCTCGAAGACCCCTTCGTTGAACTGGCCCCATTCGCGGACGAACCGGCGATAGGCTGCGGCGTCCGCTGGGCTGAAACGCGCGATGGATTCGCAGGTGCGCTCCACGTCGCGCCAGAAATAGACGGCGTGGCCGCCGCCGACCGGCGCGAACGCGAACGGGTCGCACTCGATGTATTCGAGGCCGAATTTTTCCAGTTCAAGTTCGCGCACGACCGGCGTCAGGTGAATCATGATGTGCGCGCTGGACCCGACGTCGATCTTGTAGCCGGGGATCAGATCGTCTTCCGTGCAGACCGCGCCGCCGACGATGTGACGCCGTTCCAGCACGACGACGCGCAGGCCGGCCCGCGCCAGATAGCAGGCGCATACCAGCCCGTTGTGGCCGCCGCCGACCACCGCCACGTCGTACACGTTTGCCATCCCTCGCATAGTAAACGGTTAATGGTGAATAGCGGAAGTTGTCACACCATTCATCATTTACTATTCACCAGCCTTTTACGTTTGACGATTCCCTGTTTTATCCTGATACGACCTATGAGTAAGACGATTTTGGTCCCTAAAGTCACACGCGAGCCGGATACGGTAGCCGGGTTGCGCGCGTGCCCGGTCTGCGGGCGGGCGTCTGACGAAGAACTGATCGCGCTGGCGTCGCTCGACGAGAATATGCAAATGATCGTCGCGTCGAACGCGCCGCCGGGCCAGTTGATCGCGGAGGCGTGCCCGACCTGCGTGCAGATGTTCGAGCGGGCGCGGGCGCAGTTAAAGTCCGACCTGCCCGTGTTCGAGCAGAGGGGCGGCGTGCTCCCGACGCCGCTCCGGCTCGACACCGACTCGCGCTTTACGGGGCGCGGTGTCACGATCGCCTTTCTCGATTCGGGCTTCTACCGGCACCCCGACTTGACCACGCCGCACAATCGCATCCTCGCCTACCACAACTCGGCGCCCGACGACACCTCGACGCTGGAATGCACCGACCCGGCGAGTTGGCACGGGATGATGACTTCCGTCGTCGCCGCCGGCAACGGCCATTTGTCGAACGGCTTTTATCGCAGCATCGCGCCCGAAGCCAACGTCGTCCTCGTTAAACTGGCCCGAACCGGGCGCGTCTCCGAAGCGGACATCAAGCGCGGCCTCGACTGGGTCTTGAAGCACCACGAGGAGTACGGCATCCGCGTCGTCAACATCTCGGCGGGCGGCGACGAAGAGTCATCCTACCTGCACAACTCGCTCTCAAAAACCGTCGAGCGTGCTGTCAAAGAGGGGCTGGTCGTCGTCTGCGCGGTCGGCAACGCCGGCCACGAACCGGGCCACCGGGTGCTGCCGCCGGCGAGCGCGCCTTCGTGTATCGCCGTTGGGGGCTTGGACGATCAGAACTCGCTCGACCGCGCGCGGCGCGGGATGTATCGCTCGTCCTACGGCCCGACCTGCGACGGGTTACAGAAGCCCGAGATCATCGCCCCCGGCATCTGGGTGCCCGCGCCGATCCTGCCGCACACGCCGACCGCCGCCGAGGCCGAACTCTACGCCACGCTCGATCGCGCGTCCGATCACGAACTGCGCCAGATCATCGAAGATCATCTCGAAGTCGATCACGATCTGGCCGAGGCCCACGATCTGCCCACGCACATGCTGCGCCACCTAATCACCATCAAGCTGCGCGAGGGCGACGTGATCAGCGAACACTACAAGTATGTGGACGGCACTTCATTCGCCGCGCCGATTGTCTCGTCGATCGTCGCGTGCATGATCGAGGCCAACCCGCGGCTCTCGCCCCAGATGATCAAGCGCGTCCTGATCGATACGTCGGAGCGCCTGCCTGGCATTGAGATCGACCGGCAGGGCTGGGGCGTCGTCACCCCGCGCCGGGCGGTCGAAAGAGCCCTCTCGCTGCGCGGCTAGTCGAAGGGGAAAGGGGAAAGGCGAAGGGGGAAAGTGCGGACACGCCTGCGGCGTGAATCTGAAACACAGATTCAGAGCGCAACTCGGTCCTGACTTTCTCCCTTCCCCTTTCGCCTTTCCCCTTTTGGCTTACGGCGTTGGCGAGGAAGCCGAAGCGACGATAGACGTTGGACCGGGTAATTGGAGTGGAAGCGGTGAGCGGCGGTCAGGCAGCGCGCTGCTGTTCGGATGCGTTCAAAGTTAAAGACTTTGACAACCCTTGCCGGGCCATCAACCATAGCGCCAGCGGCATCCGCACGGGCTTAAATTTCTTTTCCGCCGGGGCGTGACACGAGAAGAGCCGCACCTCCGCTAGGCAGAAGTCGCATTGTTCGACGTGTGATTTGATTTTTTCGTGGACGAGGCCGGAGAGAGTTTCTCTGGCAAGGGCGGACACCACTTCGCTGGTCGGACAACCGGATTGTTTGCCGAAAAAGCCTGACTGGTGGTCTTTGATCACGAGCCCCTCCCGCAGAACGATAGGATTGAGGCAAAGGTGCGGGGGGGCCGGTCTGTTGCTTTGCTAGGTGTTTGAACCGCACCTTACCATCGAAGCGAAAACCTGACAAGAAGATTTTCCTCACCCACGGCCGCGATTCCCAGTCACGTGTCTCAGTCAATCGTCAGCCCCATCGTGTCTTTACAGTTTTGGGTGCGGGCTGTTAATGGCACGTGTCCTGTGGCTAACCACATCCCGGCGGCGTGGCGGGCGACCCTTGCATCCCGGCACACAACGGGCTTTAATAAGCGCCCCACGAATCTGCCGAAATCAAGGAGTGCTCTGCCATGCTGAAACGCATCATCGCCATCACTGCCATCTTTGCCTGCACCTCGCTCGCGTGGGCGATTCTGGGCACGACGATCTTCTCGCGCACCTACTCGTCGGATCAGTCGCTCGGAAGCCAAGTAGTCTCACTCTGGGGCGCGCCGCATAGCCAGTCGCCGCCGGCGGCCGTGGTCGAGGAACTGGTCCCCAAGTCGGTCGAAACCGTGGAGAACGGCAGGAAAAAAGTCGTCAAGACGCAGGAGCAGGTGAGAACGGTGTTGCCGCTGGAGAGCAGCCGCATACAGGTCGTGCTCGATCTCGACCATCGGCAGAAAGGATTGCTCTGGTACAGCACTTATAAAGTCGCGTTCGCGGGGGTGTACACTTTCCGCAACCCGACCGGGCAGAAGCAGGCGACGTTCACGCTGAAGTTCCCGACCGGCCGCGCCATCTACGACGACCTCGTGTTCACGGTCAACGGCCAGCCCATAGCGCTCACGAATGCGAACGACGCGGCCGGTGGCACGGCCGAAGTCGCGCCCGGCGAAACCGCGACACTCAAAATTGCCTATCGCTCGCAGGGCCTCACGGAATGGCGCTATAACTTCGGCGGCGACGTGGCACAGGTGCGCGATTTCAGGCTGGAGATGACTACCAACTTCAGCGACATAGACTTTCCCGGCAACACGCTCTCGCCCTCTGACAAAGAGGAGATGGGTGAAGGTTGGCGGCTCGTCTGGAACTATCAGAATCTGGTTTCCGGCTTTCAGATCGGAATGACGATGCCGGAGAAATTGCAACCCGGCCCGCTCGCCGGTCGCATCAGTTTCTTCGCGCCCGTCTCGCTCTTCTTTTTCTTCTTCCTGATGTTCATCATCACGACGACGCGGGGGCTGGAACTACACCCGATGAACTACTTCTTCCTCGCCGCAGCCTTCTTCTCGTTCCACCTGCTGCTCGCCTATCTGGTCGATCACGTCTCGATTCACGTAGCGTTCGCCGCCTCGTCGGCAGTCTCGATCTTCCTCGTCATCAGCTACCTGCGGCTCGTCACGGGGCTACACTTCGCGGCGCGAGAGGCGGGGTTGGCGCAATTCATTTACCTCGTCATGTTCTCTTACGCCTTCTTCTTCAAAGGCTTCACCGGGCTCGCGATCACCGTCGGCTCCGTGCTGACGCTGTTCGTCGTGATGCAACTGACCGGACGCACGCGCTGGGCCGACAAGTTTGCCAATCAAGCGCCCGATGACCCACGGCCCGCGGCCTCGTCGTAAGCTTCGCAGAAGCTTTGTTGGTCCACAGTCTCATTGGACACACGCGCGGACGGTATGCCACAATTCGGGGCATTCCAAACGAAGAATCCAGAATTGAGAGGGAACTTATGGCAGAGAACGAAAGCGCTGCGCCCGCTGCCGAGGTGGCGGAGACGAACGTAGAAACTTCGGCGGAAGGGGCCGCGCCGGAGCCGGAGCCGCAGGAGGAAGTGCCGGCCGAAGAAATTACTTATCACGCCGTCGAGAAGGACGGCAACGTGACGGCCATCTGGGAGATGCAAGGCCGCAAGCACCTGCGGACCATCGACCCGCGCTCCCGACAGGGACAGGAAATTCTCCGGCTTTACACGGCGGACCATTGAGTGACAGGTGACAGGTGACAGGATGAAGAACCCTTCTTTCCTGTCACCTGTCACCTGTCACCTGTCACTTTTTACTTTCTGCTCCTGTTACCTGTCACTATTCACCCGTCACTGTATTTTGCGGCTCGCCTCTGACGAACGCCTCCAAGTTGTCCACCAGTTGAT
>JBOGOY010000191.1:0-6826 GCA_050748185.1 Pyrinomonadaceae bacterium | reverse complement strand
GCCCTGAGCATCCGCTACCAAGTTCTGGATCAGAATTCCACGCCCCACCCGATTTTGACTCCGATGCGCTTAAAGGAGAATCTCCTTAATGCGATGGTTGATGGGCAGTCGGGCGGTAATGATGTTCTCAATACAGAAGTTGTTCCGTCCGGTCTCACGGAAGGAGATGGTACGTTTGTTGACCAGCCTGTAGGCGTCACTAGCCTGACTGCTTTTGGGCTTGCCACATACACGCAAGAACTCTTCATTGAGCTATCCAGCACGTTTAAGCCGATAGTGCGAACTAACGAATGGAGAGTTAGTGGGAGAAGAGATTGTGGCAGAATGTTCAACGGTAGCGATGTGGATGTGCGCGTTCCCTGTCCATAATCCTTTCGCTTTGGGTCGTGTCTCAATCATGGTGCGGACTTACTCGGCGACCGTAGGTTGCACGGTTGCTAAAAACCACTGCATCATGTTTGAGACACAGCCCTTTTGAGGAAAACCGAAGGCGGTAAATGATTCCAATGTGCAATAAGGAGGATTTGATTCACATGAGTTGTAAATTTAGGTTAGTAGCTTTAGCGTTCACCTTTATTGTAAGTTGCACGATAGGAGTGGCACAGACGGCTCATGACTTAAAAAAATATGAGTCTCTAGCTCCCGGGCGTTATCAGGTGAGAGAGGGCATCATCATGATTGTGACTTTCGCGAAAGGCGGCCAAGCTAAGAAAGTCGTAATTCAACCGCTCGATTCATCTGCGGACTTAGCATCTACGTCAGCGCGTAGAGATGGTAAACAACTGTCCCAAGGTGAAGTGAGAGAAATAATCGATGAAGTTGTGCCAGAGGCAAAACGCGGTAGATACATTACTGAGATTAGTTTTGTTACGGGCTGCGCTTCAATCGCCACAGATGTTTATGAACACGTCAAAATCAGCAGAGCATTAGTTTGCACCTCAGAAGGCGAGTCCCTTATTAGTCTAGCGACAATTACGTGGCAGGATAGATAATTAGTGCCCCCTTCACAGATTGTCTTGATCGGGCGCGCGGAACAGGCAGATTTAGTCACCGGCGTCAGCAGCAGCTATGCTTGCGCGAATTGTTGCGGCGATAGTTTTGATAGCGCGTGGATGACGCCTGACTTCGTCGAGGGCGTGGTTGATGGCGTGACCTTCTTCAGCGCCATCGAGCAAGACCGCACCTGCTACGGCTCGCTGCTGTCGCCCTTCACGGTCAATTCCGCTTCGTGGGAGAGCAGTAATCCCAGCGTGGCGGTCTGCGACGGTAACGGGATGACGACCGCCGTCGGTCCCGGCAGTGCGACCATCGGCGCGCGGTGGTCGGTCTATCAACGCTTCGCCCACCCAGAATCAGCCAACCATGAATGCGTCGATGAGACGATTGACGCGCTCGCCGAGGCGCTCTGCGACGTAGTGCAGAGGATTAGCGGTCCATCAACTATGTGGTGGTTCAATGGCGAAAGTCCAAGTGGCTATCCGACGCAAATCACGCTGATGACTTCAGCAAACGCCACTTCGTATCAATGGTCCATCGTTACCGGCTCAGACGTAGTAAGACTGCTCAACAACGGTTCGAGTAGCGTAACAGTGGAAAGTGTGCGGGCGAGTGCACAGTTAAATGATGTTCGCATTCGGCTAATGATCAATGGTGTAGCTTCGGACACTCACGATCTGACGGTTCTCGCGCCGAGCAGCTTAGAGCATGAACCTACGATTAATGGCATACTCCGCCGTGATAGCCACCAAAGCAACGGCAACGGCTATGGTTCGACGATTTTTTACAGCACGCTTGACCAGTTTGGGAATAGGCTGCCTATGATTCTCCTGCCGATGCGTGAGGATTTCACGTCTGAGGTAGTGCGCGTCTTTCCTAATGCTAACTGGCCGAGAGGCCCCGCCTCATCGCTGGCGTCTCAAGACCCGGTTCTCTGGGGAGATTTCATTTCCATCTCCGGCACTCACATGCCTAATCCGCTTAATCCATGTAATCCCCTCTGTGGAGTGCAGATTGATTACTGGGATGGCGAGTGGCGTTTCGGAAGTGAGATTTCTGGACGCGGGCGGCGAGTGCAAACGAATCGTTGGCTGAGGTACCAAGATCACGCAATCCACACAAATCGGATCTCTCCATAGCGGGTGATTTTCGGAGAGTAGATGGAGGAAGAAATCATGTGGCATAAGCTACTTGTACCCCTGCTACTTTTCGTCGTCCTTTCTATAAGGCCGACCGTTTACGCCGTCCCTGTTCCCACGCTTAACTTAGCGGCACTTACCCGTGCGGCTGACTTAATTGTGGTGGGAAAAGTCACAGCCATACGAGAGGCAGGGACTAAAATCATTGATGTGAGTGGGCACTCTATGTCCACTCACATCAAGCTCGCCACTTTGCAAGTAGAAAGAAAAGTGAAAGGGGAAGTTCGGCAACAGAACATTGACTTTGAGTTCTTAGTTCCGTCTTTGCCACTGGGGTACAAAGCAGTTAGCTCTGCTCAGTTCGGGATGTTCTTCTTACGCGCCGCTGCACCATCGCGGTACGTGGTCCTCAATCCTTACTTTCCATTTGTCCATGTCAGCAAACAGGCTCCGGCCATACAAGGAAGTGAACTGGAGAAAGTAGTGGCTGAGGTTGCGCATATCTTGGTGGCTGGTAACGCATCAGCGAAAGAGCGTGAACAGGCTATTGAGATATTGTCTAGAGTAGAATCTCCTAACGTGCTGGAAGAATTAAGACGTGCTTTCAAAACACTTGATCCTCCTTTACGCCTCATGGTTGGGGGAGTGTTGCTAAGCCGGAATGATATTTCAGTGCTTCACACTGTTGAGAGAGCTTTATTACATCCGCCGCCGAATATCAGCAAAGACATATTAAGAGGGCTGGCCGGCGCACTGAACGACGTTCGTGATCCGCGGGCCGTTCCTTCCCTCTTTCGTCTCCTTAGCGCATCCGATGTTTATACTCGGCGCGGGGCTATTAAAGGGCTTCGCTTGACGGCTTCGCGGGACGCTCTCAAACCGCTTTCAGCAGGACTAACAGATTATGATTTTGAGGTCCGCTACAATGCGGTAATAGGTCTCGCAGAAATTACCAATCAGTACGAATGGGGGCCATCAGTTGCGCTCTTCCAGAAAGACGAAAACCACTATCTGAATTACTGGTTGAGTTGGGCCAAAGCCAGATGATAGCCCCCCATGAGTCGTCTTAAACATCACCGCATGAAGAGCGATTCTCCTTACAGCGAGGCGTAGTCAAGGCCGATGGCTGGTTGTAGCGAGGAGAATCTAAGCTTGATCGGGAAAGCTGAGTAAGTTGACGCCGCGCGGCCTTGCGAGCAGCTATGCCTACGCCAACTGCTGCCCCGTCAGCTTCTTCGGTGCATGGATCACGCCCGGCCAAGTCTCCGGCTTCCCCGGCGACGTGACACAGTTTCTCGCCCTGCGGCAAGACGAAACCTGCTACGGTGAGTTGACCGCGCCGTATGAGACTTACGCCAACTTCTTCGCCACCGCGCTGTGTCATGTAAAGCCCACGATCACCATCACGGCAGTAACCTTCAGTCCCAACCCTCATAACACTCACCATCTCAATCTCGTATAGCTCGCTTTAGAGGCCGCGCGCCAGCCGCGACCACTCTGCGAGCGTGAGCGTCTCAGCCCGCCGCTGCGGATCGACGCCTGCTTGTGCGAGCAGTTCGGCGGCCCCGCCCGCACCTTCGACCAGCGGCCCGAGCGCCCCTCCGGCCTGCCGCAGATTATTAAAGATGGTCTTGCGCCGCTGCGAGAACCCCGCGCTCACCAGAGCCCACAACACGGACTCGTCCGGCGCTTCCCCCGCCGGCCACTGCTGTCTGACGCGCAGGCGGACCAACGCGCTCCACACCTTCGGCGCGGGCCGGAACGCTGTGGGCGGCACGTCGAACAAATGCTCAGCCTCGCAGTAGGCTTCGACCAGCACCGACAGGTATCCGCGCTCGCGCTCGCCGGCCCGCGCGGTGATCCGTTCGACCACTTCGCGCTGAAGCATCAGGATCATTTCCGATAGGCAGGCGCGTTGTGCGATGAGTCTTTGCAGGACGGCCGTCGAGATGTAGTAAGGCAAGTTGGCGACGACGCGCGCCTCTCGGGCGGGGGCGATCAGTTGGCAGAAATCAGCCGCCAGCGCATCGGCCTCGACCACGGTGAAATCTTCGCGCGCGCCGAACCGGTTTCGCAGGACTGGAATCAGTTCGCGATCGAGTTCGACCGCGACGACGCGCCCGACGCGCCCGACGAGTTGCGCGGTCAGCGCGCCTCGCCCCGGCCCGATCTCGACGACCGTTTCTCCGGCGCGCGGCCCAAACTCTCGCACGATCCGCGCCGCCACGCCCGCATCGGCCAGAAAGTTTTGCCCGAGACTTTTCTTTGCACGCATGGAGTAGAGGGTAGAGGATAGAGGGCAGAGGTGGATAAATTGAGGTCGCCTTTGCCGACTGCTCTCTATCCTCTACCCTCTATCCTCTGCTTTCCGGGTAGCCGGTGATCTCCAAGTCATCCCCGTGGCGGGTGTGCTCGACCTCCGCGAGCCGTGTCGCGTCGGCGAGGCGCGCGGCCCCCGCGCCGCCGACCGCCGGCTTCGCGTCCGTGCCGCCGATGACGAGCGGGGCGATGAAAAAAGTCGCCTTATCAACTAGTCCCGCTTCGAGGAACCGGCCGGCGACGTGTGCGCCGCCTTCGACGAAGACGCTCTGGATTGTGCGCCGATGCAATTGGTCCAACACGAAACGCAGATCGCACTCGCCGCCTTCGGCCCGCACCACCTCGACGCCACACTGTTCGAGCGACTTGGCCCGTTCGGCGCGGGCGCGTTGCGAGGCGAAGACTAAAACGGGAGACTCGCGCGCACCATGCGTGAGGCGCGATGCGGGCGAGAGTTGTAAATCTTGGTCCAGCACAACGCGGACCAGCGGGCGGCGTCGCGGCAATCCGCTGCGATCCGTCAAGAGCGGATCGTCGGCCAGCGCGGTCCCTGCGCCCACGAGGATCGCGTCGTACTCGTGGCGCAGTTGGTGGACGCGCCGCCTCGCCGCCTCGCCCGTGATCCAGCGCGAGTCGCCGGTGCGCGTACTGATCCGCCCGTCCAGAGAGCAGGCCAGCTTGAGGTGCACGAAGGGCCGCCCGTGGCGCAGGCTGTGGATGTACTTCTCGTTGAGCCGCGCGGCCTCTGCCGCCAGCAATCCGACTTCGACTTTTAGCCCGGCGGCCCGCAGGTCGTCAAAACCTTTACCTGAGACGAGCGGGTTCGGGTCTTCGACGGGCACGACGACGCGCGCGATGCCGGCCTCGACAAGCGCCGTCGTGCAGGGCGGCGTCCGCCCCTGATGCGCGTGCGGCTCCAGAGAGACGTAGGCCGTCGCGCCGCGCGCGCGTGCGCCCGCCTGTTCGAGGGCCAGCGTCTCGGCGTGCCTCACGCCGTCGTAGAGATAGCAGCCCTCGCCGACGATCTCTTCGCCGCGCGCGACGACGCAGCCCACGAGCGGGCTTGGGCTGACCTGCCCAAGCCCCCGCGCCGCCAGTTCGAGGGCACGACGCATCAGGCGCTCGTCGTGGTTTTCAGGTTCAAAGTTCAAAGTTCAAAGTTCAAAGTTCAAAGCCAAAGTTCAAGGTTCGCCATTGAAACTCTGACTTTGAACCTTGAACTTTGAACCTTGAACTATGCGAAGAGGCTGTCCACGTATTGCTCCGCGTCGAACACGACGAGGTCGTCCACCTTTTCGCCGATGCCGGCGTAGCGGATCGGGAGTTTCAACTCTTTAGCGATGGCGACGGCGATGCCGCCCTTCGCGGTGCCGTCTAGCTTGGTCAGGACGATGCCGGTCACGCCCGCGACCTTCAAAAACTGCCGCGCCTGTTCGAGCCCGTTCTGCCCCGTCACGGCGTCCAAGACGAGCAGCGTCTCGTGCGGCGCGCCTTCGACCTCGCGGCCGGCGATGCGCTTCATCTTTTCCAACTCGGCCATCAGGTTCGACTTGTTGTGCAAACGCCCGGCGGTGTCCACAATGAGGACATCGGACTGGCGGGCCTTGGCGGCTTTGAGCGCGTCGAAGAGGACGGCGGCCGGATCGGTTCCCTGCTTCTGCTGGACCAAAGGGACGCCGGTGCGCTCGGCCCAGATGGCGAGTTGGTCGGAGGCGGCGGCGCGGAAGGTGTCGGCGGCGCAGATCAGCACGTCGTTGCCCTCGGCCTTGATGCGCTGCGCGAGTTTGCCGATGGTCGTCGTTTTGCCGACGCCGTTGACGCCGACGATCATCATCACATAAGGGGTCACGTCCTCGGGCACGCTCGTCTCGGCGGCGACGCCCTGCTCTTCCGAAGAGCGCAGGATCGTCAGCAACTCGTTTTTGATCGCCGCCTTCAGAGCCTCGATGTCGTTGATCTCCTTGCGCGAGATGCCGCGGCGGACTGAGTCGAGGATTTGCAACGTCGTCGCGACGCCGATGTCGGCGGCGATGAGCGCCTCTTCGAGTTCGTCGAGCAGTTCGGCGTCGATCTGCTTGCGGTTCTGAAAGACCGTGTCGATCCTGTCGGAGAGCGTGGTGCGCGTCGCTTCGATAGCGCGGGTGAATCGCTTGGCGTAGGTCTGTTCCAGCGCCGCCTCTTCGGCCTGCAATTCTTCGATCGACCTGTTGAGTCCGAGAACAGAGGTGGAAAAGGCTGAGCGCGTAGCGGCGGGCGCGGGCCGTGGCGCTTCACGCTGCGGTGGGGCGGCGGCCGTGGGGCGCGTGGGCGCGGCCGGACTCGACGGTTGATTGACAGGCGCAGGGTCAACCCGCGGCGGCGCGGCGTGCGGC
>JBOGOY010000190.1:0-6841 GCA_050748185.1 Pyrinomonadaceae bacterium | reverse complement strand
GGACCAGATAACCCCGTCGCGCCGAACAACACGACCGCCGGCCGCGCCAAAAACCGCCGCACCGAAATCACCCTCGTCCCTTTAAGCGCGGCGAGCGCCACTTCAGAACAGTGACCAGTAACGTGTGACGGGTGACAGGAAGAAGAAGGGTTTTTTCTATCACCCGTCACACGTTACTGGTCACTCCCTCGATCCATGTCCCTGCTCGAAATCCTGCAACTGGTCGGCTACAGCGTGGGGGCGGGGCTGCCGCTGTGGATGAGCGTGTTGCTGGCGCGGCAGCGGAGCGGGCTCTCGGCGCGCGAGCGGGTGTTAACGGCCCTCGCCTGCGCGATTGGGCTCTGGCACGCGAGCAATCTCGTCATCACGCTGCACGGCATACTCGGCCTCGGGCCGGAGGTGTGGACCCCTCTGCTGAGGGTAGCCGACACGGTCGCCGTCTTCAGCATCACGCTCTCCTACTCGTTTCTGCTGCACGTCCACCTGCATCTGTGGGCCGACGCGCGCGACCGCGTCCTGACCCGTTTCGAGCAGGCGCGCGTGTACATGTCTTACATCCCCGCGCTGTTCCTCGCCGTCTCGGTCCCGCGCATTTGGATTGGTCCCTACCGGCCGATGCTCGAAAAGCTCTCTCCCTTCGTGCTGTCTTTCGGCTTGTGGGCGGTTTACGTGCTCGCCCTCGTCGGGGCTACCGATCTGATGATCGCGCGCGCCTCGCGTGAAGAAAGCGAGCGGCGGCTGATGCGGACGCTCGCCGCCTCGTTCGCCGCCATCGCCGCGTTGTTGTTGTCGGTCCACGTCTTCGGCGTCGGGCGCGGCACGCCGCTCGAAACCTATCTGGTGGCTTTCGCCAACCTCGGCTCGCTCCTCCCGACCGCGCTCATCGCCTATTACATTTACCGCTATCGCTATCTCGAACTCGTCATCCGTGAGAGTCTGGTCGCGGCCTCGTTCGCGGGCGTGGTGCTGGTGGTGTATCTCTACGGCGTGAGGACGCTCGAAGGCTTTTTGACACCGCGCTTCGGCCTTCGCGCCGGCGTGGTCGAGGCATTGCTGATCCTCGCCTTCGCCTCGCTGGCGGCACCGCTGAAACGCTGGCTCGACAAGCGTTTCCAGAAGCTGTTCGCGCGCGAGGCCGCGCTCTACCGTGAAGTGGTGACTCGCATCGGCGCGCACGCGGGGCGTTTCAAGCAACTGCCCGAACTACTCGCCTTCGTCGAAGAGCGCGCGGCGCAGGAACTCGGACTGAAATGCGTCCGCATTTACGTGCGGCAGCGCGATGCCGTGTCAGTAGACGACAACGGCGCGAGGCTTGGGCATGACGGCGGCGCGTCCGATCGGGTTGGTTGGGAAGAGCAGGCCACAACGGACGCTGGAGAAGGCGAACTCGGTGTGATCGAGCGGACCCCTCTGCTCCGCGAAAGAGGGTTTGACGTGGCCTACGCCTTGCGCCGCGAGGCGCGGTTGGTCGGCGTGATGCTGGTCAAAGCGTCGGGCGATGCGCTCACGCCAGAGGTGAGCGCGGTGCTCGGAGTGCTGGCCGGGCAGGTCGCCATCGCGATCGAGGATTGCCGTCTGGTGGAAGAGAACGTCAAGCTTGAACTGCGGCTCGCGCAGGGCGAACGCTTGGCCGAACTCGGCCAGATGGCGGCGACTGTCGCGCACGAGGTCAAGAACCCGCTGTCGGCCATCAAGTCGATCGCGCAGGTGATGCGCGAGGATCCGAAACTCTCCGTCGAGTATGCGCGCGATCTCGAACTCATCGTCGGCGAGACCGAGCGGCTGAGCCAAAGCGTCTCGCAACTACTGAACTTCGCACGCTACGCGCCGCCCCCGGCGTCGGCCCCGGCGCGCGCGGGCGAGTTAGCCAGCACCCTCGCCGAACTGTTCCGCGCCGACGCGCGCGCCCGTGGCATCCGAATTGAATGTGGCGTGGCGACGAATGAGTTGGTTGACGGCCGGCAAGCCGTGGCCGTGCGCGAAGCGCTCTCGAATTTGCTGCACAACGCGATTCAGGCGACGCCATCGGGAAAGAGTGTCAGCGTCGAAGTTTCGAGCGGTGTCGAAGGGCTGTTAACCTACGTCGTCGTCGATGGCGGGCGCGGCGTGCCCGCGGAAATCAGGGGGCGCATCTGGGAGCCTTTCTTCACGACGAAGCAACGCGGCACGGGGCTGGGGCTGGCCATCGTCCGTAAGCGGATGGAAGAGCTTGGGGGCACGGCGCAGCTGGCCCCGCAAAGAGAAGGAGAGGGCGCGCGCTTTGTGCTGACGGTGAAGCAGGAAAGCCCGCGCGGAGTTAACTATGGAAACGGAAACTCAGGGTGATCGCTTCCGCGTGCTCATCACCGACGACGAAGAGGCGGCCCGCTACGGAATGCGCCGCGCGCTCGCGAGCCTCGGCTACGACATCGAAGAGGCCGCCGACACCGCGGAGGCGCGCACGAAAATCGACGCGGGTGAGAGCGATCTGTTATTGCTCGACGTCAACCTGCCCGGCCAGAGCGGCCTCGATTTCCTGCGCGAGTTAAAGGCCGGAAAGGGCGACAGCCCGCAGGTCGTCGTGATCACGGCGCACGGCTCGGACCGGACGGCGGTCGAGGCGATCAAGTCAGGAGCCTACGACTACCTGTCGAAGCCTTTCGAGGTGGACGAGTTGCGTTTGGTCGTCAAGAACGCTCTCGAAAACGTCCGCTTGCGGCGCGAGAACATCGCGTTGCGCGAGCGAATCGAACTCGAAGGCGGCGCGGCGCGCGGCACGCTCGTCGGCGATTCGGCGGGCATGAAGCGCGTGCGCTCTCTGATCGAAAAGGTGGCGGAGACGGACGCTACCGTGTTGATTCGCGGCGAGTCAGGGACGGGCAAAGAACTCGTCGCAAAGGCGATCCACGAGTCGAGCCGAGCGCGCCGGCGCGGGCAGTTTGTCGCCGTCAACTGCGCCGCGCTGCCTTCGGAACTGATCGAGTCTGAGTTATTCGGCCACGAGAAGGGAGCGTTTACGGGGGCGGCCCAGCGCCGTCGCGGCAAGTTTGAACAGGCCGACGGCGGCACCCTGTTCCTCGATGAGATCGGCGACATGAGCGCGAACGTGCAGGCCAAACTGCTGCGCGCGCTCGAAGAGCGGCGCATCGAGCGGCTGGGCGGCAACGAGTCGGTCCCGGTGGACGTGCGGATCGTCAGCGCCACGCACCGCCCATTGGAACAGGAGATCGAGAAAGGGAACTTTCGCGCCGATCTCTTTTACCGGCTTCGCGTGGTGAGCATCGAAGTGCCGCCGCTGCGCGAGAGGCGCGAGGACATCCTGTCTCTAGCGGAACTGTTCGCGCGCCAGACCGTCGAGAAATACAAACTGTCCGAGCGCGCGCTCGGCGCGTCGGCCCTGCGGGTGCTCTTCGAGTACGATTGGCCGGGCAACGTGCGCGAACTGCGAAACACGGTCGAGCGCTCGATGATCCTCGCCGAAGGCGAAGAGGTGACGGCGCGCGATCTCCCGGAGGAAATCGCCGCGAACTCGAAAAAGGGCGGCGAGGTGCGACAACCGGGGGGCGTCGAAACCGATGGCGGCCCGGCGTCGGTCGTCGTCCCCTACACGGCGGACCTGCGGACCGACCGGCGCGAGTTCGAGCGCCGCTATATCACGCGCTGCCTCGAAGAGACCGGCGGCAACGTCACCCGCGCCGCTGCTATTCTGGGGATGCACCGCCAATCGCTCCAGCACAAACTGCGCGAACTTGGCCTCACCCGTCGCTATGTCAACGCCGCCGAGGACGACACATCGGCGCAGGAAAATTCAACCAACTGATAAATCATTCCGGCGACCGGGGCGCAATCTGATTGCGTGTGTGTGCCGATGCGTCTAGACTTGCGCCTTCCGCCCCGCCGTCCATTACCCGAGTCCACGCGGAACCGCCGAAACATGACGAACTCATCAGCCGCCGCGTCAGCCGCGAGAAATATTGCGGCCGCACGAGCCGAGGTCGAACTGGTCTTTCTCTGCGCGCGGACGCGGATGGACCAATCGCGCGCGCGCGCCATCGAGTCGCTTGCGTCGTCGGGGCTCGACTGGGACTTTGTGACCGACTACGCGGCCCGGCACGGACTGACGCCGCTGGTCACGCGCCACCTGCACGAGTTGTGCCCGCACCTTGTCCCGGTGGCCGCATCGAGCCGCCTGCGCCAACTGCAACAGCGAACCGCGGCCTTGAATACCTACTTGGCGCACGAACTGCTGGTCGTCGTGCGTGAATTTGAGCGTCAAGGCATCTCCGCTATTGCTTGGAAAGGGCCGTCGCTGGCCGTCTCCGCCTACGGCCGGCTCAGCCTGCGGCAGTTCTGTGACCTCGACATACTCCTGCGTAAAGAGGACGTGCCGCGCGCCGCCGAGATCCTGCGCGGGCGTGGCTACGCGCTGACCCCTGCGCTTGACGAAGTGCAACTGACGATGATGTTGCGGACGCAGTGCAACTTGGCCTTCGCCCGGGACGAGCGGCGCGTCATCGTGGAACTACACTGGGACGTGGCGGCGAAAAACTTTTCCGCGCCGTTCGATCGGGAAGAACTGTGGCAACGCGCCGGCGAGACGCCGCTCAACGGCGGGTCGGTTAAAACACTCGCGCCAGAGGATCTGCTGCTGTCGCTCTGCGTCCACGGGGCGAAGCACCAATGGGAGCGTGCGGCTTGGGTCTGCGATGTCGCCGAATTGCTGCGCGCGGAGTCGGGCCTTGACTGGGGGCGGCTGACGCTCAAAGCGCGCCGGTCCGGCAGCGAGCGCCTGCTGTGGCTCGGCCTATCGCTCGCGGGAAAGCTGCTCGACGCGCCGCTTCCGCCTGAAATCGTCAGAGAGATTGCGTGCGATCCTTCTTTGGGACGACTGTGCACGATTGTGTCAAGGCGTCTGTTGCATGAAGACGGGCTGCGCGGTGGAGTCTCAGGGTTGACTGGTCAGATCATGTTCCAACTCGGGGCGAGGCGGCGTCTGCGAGACAAGGTGCGTTATCTGGGCTTCGTCCTCAGCCCGACGGACGAAGATCTGCGGCGCGTTAAACTCTCACGGCGCTTCACTCCGTTGTATTACCTGCTGCGTCCTCTGCGGATGCTGGCCACCGGTGGCCCGCGCCATTTCCATCATTAAACTATTCAAGGGAGCCGTGTTGATGCGTCGTCGTTTGATGTGATAAGTTTTTGCCCTCCGTCGGGTTGAGGTAAAGTGAAAGCAACGGACGCCCGGCTCTTTACCCTGACTGCTCCCGCGCGTTCAGAGGCGATCCGTTCTTACCTTACCCAGACAATCTCTCCGTTCAACGTCGGGGCTGCGGTTCGACATCTCGGGAGTTGCTAACTCGGGCCTGAGTTGGGCCGGGCCAGTTAATTTCACAGCCGAAGCAAAAGAGGTAAGTCGGAATGAGTTTGAAGTTTGCCGGGCATGGGGCGTCAGTGACACTGGGCTTGGTGCTTTTGTCTTCGGCGCCGCTGTTTTCCTTCGCCACACAGACGAGGACTGGAGGGCCGCCGCGGCGGCAGTCGCCGCCGGCCGAGCAGAAGTCACAGCCGCCGGCCCCGGCGACTAACGCGCCCGCGACCACCACAACGCCACAGTCTGAGAAGACGGCGAAGCCCGCGGCGAAAAGTCAGGCGAACATATTACCTGCCAAGCCGAAAGAGACAGCCGGAACTTGGAAACTGAAAGTCGGAGTCGAGGCTCCATACCTCATGAGTCTCAAGGCTGAGAAGTCGCCGCTCTCAGAGGTCGCGGGGGAACTCGGGCGCAAGCTTAAAGTCCCGGTGATGCTCAGCCCCGTCATGCAGCAGCAGCGCGTGACGGTTGATTTCTCGGGCATCCCGCTGGAGGGAGCCTTGAGGTTGTTAGCGCCGCAGCCTTACGTTGACTACGAGTTGAGCGGCGAGCCCGGCGCGCAACCCAAGCCGATGGGCTTGTACCTTTATGCGATTAACGAGCCCGCTCCTTCTGACACGGCAGTCGTTAAAGGCGGTACCGAATCGATCCTGATTGAAGGCGACACCGAAGAGGGACTCGCCGCCGAGGGCGGGAACAAAGAGAAGGTCGAGGAGCCGGCCCTCCACGTCACTCTTAATCGCAACCAGTTAACGTTGCGAGCTAAGAAACAGCCTCTGACGGCCGTCCTTTACGAAATAGCCTTGAAAGTTGACATTCCGTTCGAGATGAAATATGAATCTACGGAACTGGTGGATGCCGAATACAACAATTACACGATAGAGCAATTGGTGCGCTCGCTTTCTCCGAACATACGCTTGTACCAGCGCACCGACCTGTCGAATTATGAAACGAGACCTCTGCGTTTAGTCTTAGTGCCGCCAGCCAGCGCGCAACAAACTACAAACCTGTGAGGAAACATCAGCCTTGAACAAGCACATCGTCAGTCCCGTCAAAGAGCAGTCGGCAGAGCAGTTCGAGCGCCGCGAGAGTATTCAGCCGCAGCCCGGTTCGGAAAAGAAGCCGTTCGTCGAGCCGACAGTGTCGGTCCCGGTTGACGTGTTGGAGGCGACGACTTTCTTCCAAGGCCCGACCGTGGACGGGGCGGATCTCTCTTAGCGACCGGTTTGTACTGCCGATCATTTCGCCTCCGGGCTTGCCTGTTATGCTGGGGCCACATTCAACTTCGTCCATTTCTACCGCATCAGTAGACATCACAACTTACTCAATTGCCAGCCACGACTTGCGGGTCGAGGCGCAGGATCCATGGGCGGCACGTGCTGCCGGAGGGTTTCTGGCCGGGTTCCATTTAACGCTGCTCGATGTGGGGGCGTCAGCGGATGGCCCGGTTTCCTGCGTGTTAAGGCTCGACAGCGAATCGCCTGCCCCGCT
>JBOGOY010000189.1:0-6842 GCA_050748185.1 Pyrinomonadaceae bacterium | reverse complement strand
CGCTTGAATGGTCGCGATGATTCAAGCGTCGCTGCCGCGACGCGGCGTGTGATGATGGGGCGCTGCCCGGCGTTGAAACGCCGGGCTCAAGTCACAGCGTCGCTCCGCGACGGATTTATAGACTCACTTTAATCAAACGCGCTCGAACGATGAATCACCTCGAAACTTACCTCACCCAATTACGCGACACGCGAGCGACGGGCGAAGCCGTGAAGGAGACTTCGTTCTACCCGGCGCTCTCGGCGCTGTTCGACTCTTTGGGCGCGGAGTTGAAGCCGAAGGTCAAGTGCGTCATCAACATCAGGAACCGGGGCGCGGGGATTCCCGACGGCGGACTGTTCACAGCCGAACAGTTGCGAGCGCCGGACGCGGCGGAGGCGGTCGCCAACGTGAAAGGCTTTAACGGGCAGATTCCGGCGCGCGGCGTGGTCGAGGTGAAGGGGACCAGAGACGACGTGCGACGGATCGCCGCGAGCGAGCAGGTCGAAAAGTATCTGAAGCATTACGGTTTGGTATTGGTGACGAATCTGCGGGAGTTTCTGCTGGTCGAGCGCGACGGCGCACACAAGGCGCGCGTGCTTGAAGGCTATGCGCTGGCGGCGACGGAGCAAGAGTTTTGGGCGGCGAGCCCGCGTGAGTTGGCGTCCGCGCACGGCGAGCGGTTTGCGGAATACTTGAAGCGCGTGATGTTGACCGCTGCGCCGCTCGACGCGCCCGAGTCGCTGGCGTGGTTTCTGGCAAGCTACGCGCGGGACGCGAAGACGCGGATCGAGCGGGCCGAGTTGGAATCGCTGGCGAACGTGCGAAAGGCTTTGGAGGAAGCTCTGGGGTTGCGTTTCGAGGGCGAGCGGGGCGAGGCGTTCTTTCGTTCGACGCTGGTGCAGACGCTCTTTTACGGGGTGTTCTCGGCGTGGGTGTTGTGGTCGAAGTCGGACGCGGGGCGGGGCCGGGCAGCCGGTTCGATTGGCGTCTGGCGCAGTGGTCTTTGCACGTGCCCGTGATCCGCACGCTGTTCGAGCAGGTGGTGACGCCATCGAACATGCGCGGGCTGGGGTTGGAAGAAGTGTTGGCGTGGACGAGCGACGCGCTGAACCGCGTCGAGCGCGCGGAGTTCTTCCGGCGCTTCGAGGAAGAGCACGCCGTCCAGTATTTCTACGAGCCGTTTCTCGAAGCATTCGACCCGGAGTTGAGAAAGTCGCTCGGCGTCTGGTACACGCCGCAAGAGATCGTGGCCTACATGGTCGAGCGGGTTGATCGCGGGTTGCGTGAAGAATTGAGTTTACCGCGCGGCTTGGCGGATGAGCGCGTCTATGTGCTGGACCCGTGTTGCGGGACGGGGGCGTATCTCGTCGAGACGCTCAGGCGCATCAAGCGGACGGTGGACGAAGAGGGCACAGACGCCTTGAGCGCGAACGACTTGAAAAAGGCGGCGATGTATCGCGTGTTCGGGTTCGAGATTCTGCCCGCGCCGTTCGTCGTGGCGCACATGCAGTTGGGCTTGGTGTTGCAGCAGGCGGGCGTGCCGCTCGGTGGAGACGAGCGCGCGGGCGTCTATCTAACGAACGCTCTGACGGGTTGGGAGCCGCGCAAGGAACCGAAGCCGGTCGCGCTGTTTCCCGAACTCGAAGAGGAGCGCGACCTTGCCGAAGACGTGAAACAGACGAAGCCGATCCTCGTCATTCTCGGCAATCCGCCGTACAACGGTTTCGCGGGCGTTGGTGTAGAGGAGGAGCGCGTGTTGTCGGATGCGTATCGCACAACGCGCCGCGCGCCTGCGCCGCAGGGTCAGGGCTTGAATGATTTGTACGTGCGCTTCTTTCGCATGGCGGAGCGGCGCATCGTGGAGCAGACGCAAGAGGGCGTGGTCTGTTTCATCTCGAATTATTCGTGGCTCGACGGGCTATCGTTCACGGGGATGCGCGAGCGGTTCATGGACGCATTCGACGAGATCGCGGTTGATTGCATGAACGGCGACAAGTACAAGACGGGCAAGGTGACGCCGGAGGGCAAGCCCGACCCGAGCGTGTTTTCGACGAAATTCAACGCCGAAGGGATTCAAGTCGGGACGGCGATTGTGACGCTCACGCGCAAGCGGCAGCACGCGGAAGTCGAGGCGATTGGCTTTCGACACTTCTGGGGTAAGGAGAAGAGCGCGGCGTTGCTGCATAGCTTGACGGAGGAAGGGAAGAACGGCGACGCGCACGCATACAAAGCGATAACGCCTTCGGTCGAGATCGGTCTGCCGTTCATGCCGTTGCAGTTCGAGTCGGACTATTTCGCGTGGGCGTTGCTGCCCGAACTTTTTCCGGTGTCCTTTCCGGGGGTCAAGACAAGCCGCGATGATGTGGTTGTGGATATTGACCGCGAGCGTTTGGTGAAGCGCATGGAGCAGTATTTCGACGTGAACATCAGCCACGAAGAGATGCGCCGCATCGCGCCGAAAGCAATGGAAAGCGGTGCGCGCTTCAACGCTGGAACTGTCCGAGACTACTTGTTGAAACGAGGGTTTTTATCACAGAACATTGTTCGCTACTGTTACCGTCCTTTTGATGTGCGCTGGCTCTATTGGGAACCGGAAACCAAGCTGCTTGACGAAAAAAGGTCTGAGTATGACTCACAATCTTTCGATGGTAATTTATGTTTCGTCTCTCAACAGAAACCAAGACGCGATTGGTCGCCGCCTCAAGTTGTATCAAAAATCGGATGTTTAGATTTGATGGACAGGGGTGCTACTTGCTTTCCATTATTACTGCGTCAACCTCCCACTCCGCGCGCTGACCTGCTCACATCTCATGAACCGAACGGCGAAGATACAGACGCGCCGCGTCCGAACTTGTCCGATCGCGCACGCGATTACCTACGCGACCTCGGCGCACCCGACGCCGCCGCGAGCCTGTTCTTTCACACCGTCGCCGTCCTGCACGCTCCCACTTATCGCACCGAAAACGCCGGGGCGTTGCGGCAAGACTTCCCGCGCATCCCGTTGCCCGCGACGCTCGACCGCTTGCGCGCGTCCGCCGCGTTGGGGCGGCAGGTCGCGGCGTTGCTCGACACCGAACAACAGGTCGCGGGCGTCACCTCCGGCGCACTCCGACCGGAACTTGCGGTCGTCGGCGTATTGCGTCATGCGTCGGGCGGCAACCTCAACCCGGCCAGCGGGGATTTGGAGGTGCGCGCCGGGTGGGGACACAAAGGCAAGGGCGGCATCACGATGCCCGGTAAAGGCCGGACCGTGCGGCGCGAATATTCAGAAACCGAACGCGCCGCCTTCGCCTCTGTCCCACCGCACCACCACGCGGACGCGGTGAAAGACAGACTCGGCGGGCAGACGCTCGATGTCTCTCTCAACGATGTCGCCCTCTGGTCTGGCGTCCCAGCGCGCGTCTGGGAATACACCATCGGCGGCTATCAGGTCATCAAGAAATGGCTCTCCTACCGCGAGCACGAAATTCTCGGCCGCGGGCTGACCGGCGAAGAGGCCCGCGAGGTGACGCGCATCGCCCGCCGCATCGCGGCGTTGCTGCTGCTGGAAGACGAGTTAGATTTGAACTACCAGAACAGCAAAGCAAAGCAAAGGTAGCGAAGAGAAAGGTTGAGGCGGCACGATGTTAACGAACTACCTGCGCGCGGCGCTGCACCGGGCGCGTTACGAGATTCTGACCGACGACGGCAGCTACTACGGCGAGATTCCCGACTTCGACGGCGTCTATGCCAACGCCGCGATGCTCGAAGCATGTCGGGAGGAGTTGGCGGAGGTCTTGGAAGAGTGGATTCTGTTTCGCGTCGCCAAGGGACTGCCGTTGCCCGCCGGAGCAACGAGTTTCAGTTCAGTACCCGGAGCGGTAGCGACGGGGTAGCGTCGTGCGTGACCACGCAGGTTGAACGAAGAGGCCGCACCACCCGGTCGCTACCGCTCCCGGTACTGACTCGCTCGCGCGCCTTGCCGCGAGCAAGGTTGCCTGCCCCGCGTTTCAGCCCGGCACGGCAGAGGCTGAGAGATTGAAGGCGCGTTAAATGTTAGTTACACGAAAGACCTAAATGCGCGGGCCACGCAACCGTGTTGCCGCTCGGCGCGTTAGGAAAAGTGAGAATGCCATTTGAGAGGTGAAGCGAGATGAATTGGCTCTTGCACAACCCGATTGCCGAAATGCACGGCCCACAGTTCCTGCTCCTTTACGGCGGCGTCGCGGCGGGCGTGTTGTTGATGGCCGCGCTGGCAAGACGTGCTTTCGATTGGACGGCGAGGATGCCACCTCCGCCGATTCCTTCCGCGCCCGATGCCTTTGAGATCGCCTACCTGCGCGGCGGCGAAAACGAGGTCGCGCGGGCCGTGGTGTTGAGCCTCGTGCAGCGCGGCTATCTCCAAATTAACCGGAGCTTAAAAGAAGTACAGCTCGAACCAGTTAAAGATGCGCCCGAGCGACAGCTTCTTTCGCCGCTTGAGCGGCGGGCGCTCGATTCATTCAAGTTCGCGCAGAGCGCCGCGGACATTTTCAAGCCCGATGGTCTCGCCCGACAACTCAAGCCGTTCTGCGCGGCCTACGAAGTCAAACTCGCCAACGAACAACTGCTGACGCCGCCTGACGCGCGCGCACGCGCCCGGCGCTTCGCGCTCTGGGGCACGCTGCTCATCGGGAGCCTCGGCGGTTACAAACTCGTAATCGCGCTTTCGAACGGGCGCTATAACTTCCTTTTCCTGATCGGCATCGGCGTCGTCTCGATTGTCGCCCTGAACGCGATTGCCACTTTGCCCCGGCTCAGCCGGCGCGGAAAGACGTACCTTGAGCGCCTGCAACTGGCGTTCGATCGTCTGCGCTGGTCTGTGCCGACAGCGGCCACTACGCCCGGCTCGTCCGCTGCGGTCGCGGCCGATGTAAGAGCGGCGCAGCAGCAGCAGGTGGCGGCGTTTGACCCGACGATTCCGCTGGTCGTCGGACTGTTCGGCGTCGGTGCGCTGGCGGGAACGGCTTACGACGATTATCACCACACCTTCCGCAAGTCGGAGGCGGCGCAAGCTACGGGCGGCGGCAGCAGCGGGTGCGGCTCTTCGTGCGGGTCGTCAAGCGGCTCATGGAGTTCTTCCGACAGTTCTTCGGACAGTTCGTCGGGCGACGGCGGCGGCGGTAGTAGTTGCGGCGGCGGAGGAGGATGCGGCGGCTGTGGTGGCGGTGACTGATCATTTCGCGCACCTGCCTACGCTCGGCGTCGGGCTGGGATTCCGCGAGCCGTTTCGCGGCGAACTGTTCCTGCGGCGCGCGGAAGTCGATTTTCTGGAAATCACCGCCGACCACTACCTCGACGCGACGGGCGACAAGCAGCGCGAACTCGAACTGCTCCGAGAGCATTTCACGCTCATCCCACACGCGCTCGACCTCTCGCTCGGCAGCGCCGAAGGGCTCGACGCCGGCTACCTCGACAAGCTGGCGCGGCTAGTGAACCGCATTGGTCCCCCTTGGTGGAGCGAGCACCTCGCCTACGCGCGCGCGGGCGGCGTCGAGATCGGCCACCTCGCGCCGCTGCCTTTCACGCGCGAGGCCGTCGAGTCGGTGCGTCGCAACGTTGCGCGGGTCAGGGACGCGATCGGCGCGCCGCTCATTCTCGAAAACGTGGCGTACCTGCTGAACGTGCCGGGCGGCGAATTGGAAGAGGCTGACTTTATCCGCGAAGTCTGCGCGGCGACCGACTGCGGACTGCTGCTCGACGTGACCAACCTCTACATCAACGCTTTCAACCACGGTTACGACCTCGAAGAGTTCTTGTCCCGGCTCCCGCTCGAACGCATCGTGCAACTTCATTTTGTCGGGGGCCACCGGCATGGACCCCTGCTGATTGACAGCCACTCGCAACCGACGCCGCCCGAAGTTTGGGAGGTCTTAGAGCGCGTGGTCGCTGGCGCGCCGGTCAAAGGCATTGTGTTAGAACGAGACGAAAACCTGCCGCAACTCTCACAACTGCTGCCCGAACTCGCGCGGGCGCGGGTTGTGGGTCGGGCGCACCGTCGATGGGCTTAAGCGAAATCCAACAGTGCCTCGCGCGCCTTTACACGGACGCCGCCCTGCGCGCGCGTTTCCACGTCGAACCGTTCGCCGTCGGGCACGAGTTCGGCCTGACCGAAGGTGAAGCGCAACAACTCTCTCGGCTCTCGGCCGCACAACTCGACGCCTTCGCTACATCGCTCGTCAACAAACGCTTGCAGGAAGTGGCCGATCTGTTGTCGCTCACGCGCCGGGCTTCGGGCGCACGCTTCGCCGCGCTGTTCCGAGACTACGCCGAAAGCTGCGCCCCGCCGCACGGCGTCAAAAAACACCTCGCGGATGCGCTGGCCTTCGCCGGCTATTTAGAGACACTGGGCCGCGCCGGACGGCTCGATCCCGCTTGGCTTACCGAGTTGGCGCGCTACGAAAGACTGCGGCTGAGAGCCTTTCAACCGGGCCGCTTTCTGCTGGTCAGTCGCTTTCGTTACGACCTCGTCAAACTCACACGGAGTTTGCAGCCTGAAGACGACCCGCCCGCGCCGGGCAGACGCGCAAACATCCTGATCCGGTATCGTCTGTCGCGGAACGGCGGGGTGAAGCAGCGGGTGGTATATCTGTAGAGAGATGGAGAGCTATAGATTTCGAGAAAAGGATGAGCCACAGAGGGCACAGAGCACATAGAGGAAGAATACCCAGTTTCGTCATCTCTGTGAACTCTGTGTGCTCTGTGGCTAAAACCTGTTCTTGAAAGCTCTCGTTCACATCAAGGCGCGAGGCCGACGTGCTCCGTACTTTTCCCCCGGCGGCCCGCTGGCGCAGGGCCGGGTTTTCTCGTAAACTTGCGTGTGCCGGCGGACGCTCACGTTT
>JBOGOY010000188.1:0-6862 GCA_050748185.1 Pyrinomonadaceae bacterium | reverse complement strand
GCTCGATGATCACTCAGGTTCCGTCGCGCACGCCGCCGCCGACGCGGCGCAGGAGTTGGCCTCTTTGCGCGCGCGGCTGGATGCGTCCGCCGCGGACGATGCGGCGGCTTTCGCTCGGGTGCTCGCCGCGCGCCGGCTGCCGCGCGAGACGGAAGACGAGAGCCGGGCGCGGGCCAACGCCGTCGAGGCCGCGCTCAAAGGCGCGACACTGGTCCCCCTTGAGGTGGCGCGCGCGTCCGTGCGCGTGGCGGAGATTTTAGAGACGCTGGCCGATCTGAGCCGGCCCGGCTGGCTCGCGGACGCGGCCGGCGGAACGCAACTCGCGCTGACTGCCGTCGCCGCGGCGCGCTACAATGTGCTGGCGAATACCGCGCGGCTCGGAGACGAAGAGTTCGCCGCGCAGCAGCGCGCGCGCGCCGGCGAACTGCTGGAGAGCGCCCGCGAAATCAGTGCGCGCGTCGAGGAAACGTTTTTAGGATCAGTGATGAATGGCCGAGAGGCGGCTTGAGTCGAGAGTCAGAAGACTTTAATCGGCAAGGCCGTTTACTTCGAGGTTCAGTTAATCCACCCGTCAGAATTGAGCGGAGGCTGATGACGCTTTCATGGACGAACGTAGAAAACACCCGCGCAAGAGCGTGTCCCTCGAAATTCGCTGGGAAGGGCTGACCGGCAAGTATGAGGCACGCTTGTCAGACATCGGGGCGGGCGGCTGTTTCGTCGACACCCTCGGCGGGGCCGAGCCGGGCGAGATCATCTCTTTCGCCGTCCGCCTCCCGCACAGCGGCTGGCTCGAGTTGCAGGGCCGCGTCGTCTCGACCGACCCAACCGTCGGCTTCAGCGTCGCCTACCACGAACTGACGCTCGAGCAGCGTGACGAACTCGACTTGCTGGTGAACTCTCTGGCCTGATCAGTGCGGAGAGGGCGGCAGAAGCGGCTGCCGTGCTGTCACTCTCAACCGTCCGCCCTCATCTCTTCCTTTTCAACTCCGCCTCCGCCGCCATGTAGCCGAAACTGGTCCGCTGAGACCCGGCCGTGATCCGCCTGAAGACCTGAAACGCCGCTTCTCGGCGCTCGTTGTAAAGGTACCAGATGCCGACGCCGTAACCGACGGTCGCCGAACCGAGCGTCGTGGCTCTGTCATCGAACGCTTCGGCGAGGAGCGCGGCGGGCGTCAGCTTTCCTTGATACATCAACAGCAGCCGGTGATAGTCGTGGTTCTCGATGATGTCCATGTCTTCGGTGATGGGGCGGAGCGCCGCGCGTGCCTCGCTTTACTCATCACCCGTCACTGTGCACCTGTCACTTCTCAAAGGTGTTTGCGTAGGTAGGTGACGATCTTCCAACCGTCGATATGCTTCCACGGCGTCTGTCCGAGCGTGTAGTGGCCGCAGGGAAGCCAGACGGCGTCAAGCGGGTGTTGAGCTTGGTGGCGCACGCCGTCGATGATGCCTTGCGAGAGGTCCGCGGGAAACGTCAGATCGTGGCGCGCGCAGATGAAGCGCATCGGGCGCGGTCCCAACTCGCGCAGCCGCTCCACGTGGGCGAGCGGGCTGATCGGGAGCCACGCCGCGCGCAACTCTTCGAGCGTGACGTGCGTGCCGAGCCCTTCGCGGACGTGGCGCGTCGAAAGTCCGCGCCAGACCACGTCGGCGAAGTAGCCGGAGACGTGGTTGAAGACGCCCGCCCTGAGCAACGGCTCATGTGCAAAGGTCAGGAATGCGGTGCACGAGCCGATGCTGGTCCCCACGATGCCGACGCTCTCGTACCCTTGTGACGTGAGCCAGCGGACGGCGGCGCGCGTGTCGAGCACGGCCTGCCTGACGGACTGGAGCGTGCGCCCGAGGTTCGGGCTGACGAGGTAATCGGCGCGCTCCAACCCCGGCTCGTTGCGTTCTTCGTGGTAGGGCAGGACGAGGCGCAGCGCGGCGATGCCGAGTCGCGCGAAGATGCGGGCTAGTTCCTCGTGGCTCGCGGCGGTGGCGTTCCAATGCGGCAGCAGCACGACGGCGCGCCGGCCCGATCCGCTACTTTCCGGCTGTTTTCGCGCGGGAAAGTAGCGGGCGCGGGCGGTATTGTTTTCGGGCGTCGGCGTGTGGACCGCGCTCGTCCACGTCAACAGGTTGTCGGGGTGGAGTCGGTAATCTTCGACGGGTGGTAGCGCGTAGAACTCTCGGCTGCGTGCGACCGCCTCGCGCGCGCGCTCGGGGAACAGTCGGCGCGGATCGTCGCCGTTGAGGTGATCGAAGGCGAGCGGCGCGCCCCACTCGAACGGGCGTACCCGTCGGTTATCCTCGCGCGCGTGGTGGCGACGCTCGCGCGCGTGCATCCAGCGTCTGATCACAACTGCTTGGGAACCTCCTGAGAATCCGGCATGGTTCAGCCAGCATATGCAGGCAGGAGGCAAAAGGCAAAACGTCAGGGTCTCTTCACTCTCAAGATAAGAATGCTAACCACGGAGGGCACGGAGGAAATGATGAGTGCGGAATGATGAATGATGAATGAAAGACCAACTGCTCCTGATTCATCATTCATCATTCATCGTTCATCATTCATCGTTCATCATTTCCTCCGCATAGCAGTCTCGCCCTACGGTCTCGTCGTGCAGAGGCTGTAGCTGCCCGCGCCGCTGTACGAGTAGACGCGCCAGCGGTAATAGCCGGCCGTGCCGCTGTAGTTGATCGACTCGGTCGAAGTCGAACCTTCCGCGCGGGCGACCGTGGCCCACGCCGACCCGTTCCACTTCTGGAAATAGAGATCGAAGTCGGTGCCGGCCGGGCCGGTTAACGCGCCGGTGTGCGCGCCGCTCGCGCCGCTGTAGTAGTAAGAGCCGTTCGGCTGGTACTGCTGCGCGCCGGTGCCAGACAGCGAACCGGTGTAAGTGGTTCCCGCGCAGCCGCCACCGCCACCGGTCGTTAGCAGCGAATAGAGCAAACGGTTGGGCGAGCCCGTCCCCGCGCCTGTCACCACGCCGGTCGTCGCCGTCGAGGTGATCGCGCTCGTCACCGCCGCGGGCGAAGCTCCGGTGTTGTTTTGCAGGTAGAGCGCGGCGACACCCGCGACGTGCGGCGAAGCCATCGAGGTGCCGCTAATCGTGTTGGTCGCGGTGTCCGAGGTGTGCCACGCGGAGGTGATGCTCGAACCGGGCGCGAAGATGTCGAGACAGGTGCCGAAGTTCGAGAAAGAAGAGCGCGCGTCGGTGTTGGTGGTCGAGCCAACGGTGATCGCGTTGGCCGCGCGCGCCGGGGAAGAGTTGCAAGCGTTCGTGTTGCTGTTGCCGGCGGCGACGGCGTAAGTGACGCCGGCCGCGATCGAATTCTGCACAGCGTTGTCGAGCGCGGTCGAAGCCCCGCCGCCGAGACTCATGTTAGCCACAGCCGGCTTGACGTGATTCTGCGTCACCCAATCGACGCCCGCGATGACGCCAGAGTTGCTGCCCGACCCGCTGCAATTCAGGACGCGCACGGCGTAGAGGCGGACGCCTTTAGCGACGCCGTAGGTGGAACTGCCGACCGTGCCGGCGACGTGTGTGCCGTGGCCGTTACAGTCGTTGCTGTTCTGCCCGTCGCCGATCGCGTCATAGCCGGCGAACGCGCGGCCGCCGAACTGCGTATGGGTGCGGCGGATGCCGGTGTCGATGATGTAGGCGTTCACGCCCTCGCCGGTCGGCGTGTAGTTGTAATTGCCGTCGAGGGGCCGATTCCGCTGATCAATCCGGTCGAGACCCCACGTGGCCCCGGTCTGCACGGTCGTGGCATGGACCTCCCCGTCTTCTTCGACGAACTTGACGCGCGGGTCTTCGGCGAGCGCGAGCGCCGCCGCCTCCGTCAGTTCGGCCGCGAAACCCTGAATCGTGTGCTTGTAAACTTTCCTGACTTTACCGCCGTGCTGTTTGGTGAGGTCGTCAGCCACCACGGGCGCGAGCGACAACTCGCCCTTCGGATCGACGGACCAATCGTTGAGGACGACGATGTACCGGTTCGGAATCTTCTTTTCGGCGCGGCGCAGTTTGTCCTGTTTCACAGTGGGGGCGGCCTGCGTGACGGTGCCGTGCGTCTGGACGTTGGTCGAGAGATAGGTGAGACACGTGAGCGCGAAGATGGTGGCGAGGGCGACGTATTTCTTCATTGATTCCTCCTCAGAAGGTGGTGTCGAAAAGTGGGCGTGGTAAGTCCGCCGCATGGCAGACGGTATTTGGGGCGGAGGCGGTCAGATTCGTCAGTCGAAAGTCCGTGAGAGCGCCGGGTAGACGGCGCGCGGCACGGCGCAAGTGATTTGGCCGCCCTGCTGGACGGCGCTGTCCGGTGACACTTGTGTGCATCACGCACCACGAGAGAGATGCCCGGCACGCGATCTCGTTTGTCGCAAGAGACGCCGTCCGCGGCAAGATCGGGGCGGCGCGGGATTGAAACCTGTGAACTGACACTACTGTCGTTGATCGGGGCGCAGACTATAACCATTTCTTTTAATGGGGCGCAAGAGTTTTGATAGGACAGCGCGGCTCCGTAACAGAAAAGTAATAGTTGGGAAGGTGAACTAAGCGGGGGAGTGAGGCGATGGGTAGTATCCAACAAGTCATGCTGCCGTTGCCGCCGCCGCTCCGCGTCGGTTGACTTGAGCCATGTGTTAAAACGCATGGTCGTGGGATTGGATGTCTTCCGCGTCGCAAGCGGCGGTTGAATCAGGCGTCGCTGACGCGATGCGTATCGCAGGTGTCGCCCGTCTCCGGCGGTTCAATGCCGGGCTACAGTCACACGCGCGCCAGCGCGCTGACAGCGCAGTCCCGCGGGCTTAGTCAGCGGACAATAGACCACAGACGGTGTCAGATAGTTGCGAGGCGGTGGGTTGGTTAAGCCCGCCGCTTTTTTTTAGCACTCATCGAAGTTGAATAGAGCTGTGTGTACGAGATGGCTCAGAGCTACGGGGAGCCGCCATGAGGGGTGGAAGGGGCTGATTCAGAAGTATGGGAAGCACACTCGCCTGACGTCTTTTCATATGATCACCTGTGGGTCTATGTATGGCACTCTTATCGACGCCGGAGCCATGCGGGCGAAAGTGGGAACGTGCAGATTGTTGCTGACAAGGCGCTGCTTGCCGGCTAGAATGTGCCAGACCGACTCCGCGGGACGAAGCGTCGCAACTCACTTTTTGCTAGACCAGCAATGGCCAGCCTGCACATCACAGACGCGAGCGGGCGACAGTGGCAACATTCTTTGTCGCCGCAGAACCTGTGCACCATCGGGCGCGCGCCCGACAACATCATCGTCCTCAACGATCCGCTCGTTTCGCGCTATCACGCCCACGTCGTCTGCGCTGACAGTACGTTCCATGTGGTTGACGGCGTCGCAGTGGGCGGGCAGATCAAGCGGAGCGCCAATAAAGTCTTCGTCAACGGCAAGCCGCAGGAAAATTGGCCGTTAGTGCACGGCGACACCGTCGCCATCGGCAAGAGCGTGTTGCGCTTCGACCACCCGCGCAGCACGAGCGGCGTTAATTACAACGACACCCGACTTGGCCACACGCAGGTGGCAATTTCCCTTCACGAAGTGATTGAAGACGCGGTCAATACCGGCGGTCGAGCTGGCGGGGTGCACCACCCGGCCGCTCTTAGCACGGAACTCGCCGCGCTTCGGCGCAAGGCCGAAATGCTCGCCCTGCTCTACGAGATGAGCAAGACGCTCAGCAGCGTCTTCGACCTGTACACGATTTTCGAGAAAGCTTGCGACATCATCTTCCGCGTCACGCCGGCGGATCGAGTGGTCGCGCTCGTCTGCAATCAGGAGTTCGATCAGCACAGCTTAGACGGCGGGGTGCAGGCGGTGGCGCTGCGGGCGCGCGACGATAGTTTGTTGACCGAGGCGAAGACGACGACCATCGGGCGCACCATCACGCGTAAAGTGATCCGCGAGCGCGTCGCGCTGCTTTCGCAGGACGCCGCCAGCGACTCTCAGTTTTCCAACGTCAAGTCGATCATCGCGCAGGGCGTACGCTCAACCATCTGCGCGCCGCTCCTGACGGAGTCCGGCGTCTATGGGGCGCTCTACGCCGACCGGCTGGACCCCTACGAGGTCTTCACGCGGGACGATCTCGAACTGCTCAGCGCGATTGCGTCACAAGCGGCCGTCGCGGTCGAAAGCGTGAGGGCGCACGAGCGACTGGCGCGCGAAGAGGTAGCGCGCGCCAACTACAGTCGGTTTCTGCCCGAGTACGTCGTGCGGCAGATGCTGGACCACCCGGAGACGTTTCGGCTGGGCGGCAGTAATCAGCCGATCACGGTCCTCTTCGCCGACGTCCGCGGCTTCACGCGCATGGCTGAACACGCCACGCCCGAGAGGATCGTGCAACTGCTCAACCGCTACTTCACCGCGATGACCGAGATCATCTTCGCCCACGGCGGAACGCTCGATAAGTATATCGGCGACGGCTTGATGGCCCTCTTCGGCGCGCCGACGGCCACGCCCGATGACGCGGCGCGGGCCATCATGTCTGCAGCCACGATGCAGAATCGGATGCTCAGCCTCAACGCCGAACTGCGCGCCGAAGGCCTGCCTGAAATCGGCATCGGCATCGGCTTGCACACCGGCGAGGCGACGGTCGGCTACATCGGCTCGGAACGCCGCACCGAGTACACCGCCATCGGCGACACTGTTAATTTGGCGGCGCGGCTCGAATCAAATGCCAAGGGCGGCCAGATTCTCATCAGCGAGGCCGCGGCCCAAGCCGCCAACACCCACCGTCACCCGCTGCACCCCCACCCCGCGCTCACCGTCAAAAACCGCGTCCAACCCGTCCCCCTCTTCGAAGTGGACTGGCGCCACGAGAACGAAGACTGGATCGAGCGCAGCGAAGTGCCTTGAGCGTTAG
>JBOGOY010000187.1:0-6886 GCA_050748185.1 Pyrinomonadaceae bacterium | reverse complement strand
TCTCCGAACTGGCCGACGTGCGGCTCGTCGAGGGGCCGGCACAGATCTCGCGCGAGGACACGCGCCGCCGCATCGGCGTCGAATTGAACGTGCGCGGGCGCGACATCGGCAGCTTCGTCGAAGAGGCGCAAAGTCGGATCGAAAAAGAGGTGCAGCTCCCGCCCGGCTACTACCTGACGTGGGGCGGGACGTTCGAGAACCTGGAGCGCGCGTCGGGGCGTCTGCTGATCGTGGTGCCGCTCGCCCTGTTCCTCATCTTCGTGCTGCTCTTCACCACGTTCGGCTCTGTCAAGCAAGCTCTGCTGATCTACACCGGCATCCCGTTCGCCGTCGTCGGCGGCATCTTCGCCCTCGCCTTGCGCGGGATGCCGTTCTCGATCTCGGCGGGCGTCGGCTTCATTGCGCTCTTCGGCGTCGCCGTCTTAAACGGCGTCGTGATGGTCAGCTACATCAACCACCTGCGCGCGGAGGGGCACTCTCTGGCGGACGCGGTTCGAGAAGGGGCGGAGACGCGGCTGCGTCCGGTGCTGATGACGGCGCTCGTGGCGAGCCTCGGGTTCATCCCGATGGCGCTCGCCAGCTCAGCCGGCGCTGAGGTGCAGCGGCCGCTGGCGACCGTCGTCATCGGCGGACTGATCACCTCCACGCTCCTGACGCTGCTCATCCTGCCGACGCTCTACGAGTGGTTCGAGCGCAAGGGGCCGAAGGAGGTCGCATCGTGAAGCGAGCTGGCGTCTTTGCCCTGGCGCTGCTCGCGTGCCTCTGCGTAGACCCACCGACAGTGTCGCGCGCCCAAGAGAAACTCGTCTCGGCGCGGGCGGGGCTGGTCACGCTCGTCGAAGGCGAAGTCCTGCGCCGACCGGGCGGCGGCAAGGAAGTAGAGCCGCTGAAAAAGGGCGTGACGCTCGCCGACGGCGACGTGGTGCTGACCACCGGGAAGGGGCACGCCGACTGGTCGCTCACCCCGGACTCGTACCTGCACGTCGGGGCCGGCGCATTCGTTCGCGCCTACGGGACGGGTTTCGGCGCGATGCACTTCGACGTCGAGCGCGGCGAAATCCTGGTCGTCGTCCGCTCGCTCAAAGGCGGCGCGTCGCTGGTCATCCACACGCCGCCCGGCCAGCTCACGGTTCACAAAGCGGGGCGCTACCTGTTCCGGGTCGCCGAGAACGGCGAGACCGAGGCCGCAGTGGCCAAAGGCGAACTGCGGTACAGGGACGAGCGCGGGAAGGAGTTCAGCCTGAAGAAGCGCATGAAAGTAAATTTCTACCGGGCGGGAAAGAAGGTCACCCATGGGACATGACCACGCCCACACCGCCGCCGGTAAGAACAAGCGCCGGCTGGGCATAGTCTTGGGACTGACGAGCCTTTACCTCGTCGCCGAGATTGTCGGCGGGCTGCTCACGGGCAGCCTCGCGCTCCTGGCCGACGCGGGGCATATGCTAACTGATGTCGCGGGCCTGGCGCTCGCGCTCCTCGCCATCCGGTTCGCCGAGAAACCCGCCACGCCGGAGCGCACCTACGGCTACTACCGGGTGGAGATACTCGCGGCGCTGACGAACGCGGTAGTGCTGATCGGGATCTCTTTCTACATCCTCTACGAGGCGTACGAGCGTTTTCGCAACCCCCCAGAGGTGTCGAGCGCGGCGATGCTGCTCGTAGCGCTCGTCGGGCTGGTCATCAACGTCATCGGCGTCTTCATCCTGCGCGCCGGCTCGCAGGAGAGCCTGAACATGAAGGGGGCGTACTTCGAGGTGCTGTCCGACCTTCTCACGTCCGTCGGGGTCATCATCGCCGGTCTCGTCATGCTCACGACCGGTTGGTACTACGCCGACCCGCTCATCTCCGCCGGCATCGGCATCTTTATTTTGCCGCGCACATGGATGCTGTTGCGTGATGCGGTGGGGATACTCCTGGAGGGCACGCCTTCAGACATTAACCTGGCCGCGGTGCGTGAAGAGATCCGGAGCGTCCCCGGTGTCGGCGGCGTTCATGATCTCCACGTCTGGTCTTTAACTTCAGGAGTCAACGCCCTGAGCGTGCATGCGGTCCTGGCGGACGGCGCGGCGCACGAAGACGTGCTCGTCGCCGTCCAGAAGCGGGTCACCACACAGTTTAAGATCGCGCACGCCACGATCCAGGTTGAAGGTAAGGGATGCGCCGCTTCCGAGACGCACCTTTGACAAAAGCACCAGGCCGGGGCGGTCACCTCAACCGTCCGGACGATCCTCATATCATTACGCTTGACAGTAAAAAGATTGAAATGTAGATTGTCTCTATATATGAACGTCTGTTCATACGTTCAAAGGAGGACGGATGACTAAGCGGGCAACGAAAGCGGCCGGGGACGCCTGTGAAATAGAGTTTGTGGACGAGCGTAAGGTTAAGCGGGTCCAGCGGGCGATGAAGTCCCCGGAGGCGGTCGCGGCGCTGGCCGAAACTTTCAAACTGCTCGGCGACCCCACCCGCATCAAGATCGCCTTCGCCCTTTCGCGCGAAGAATTATGCGTCTGCGATCTCGCCAACCTACTGGACGTGTCGCAGTCGGCCGTCTCGCACTCTCTGCGGGCGCTCAGGCAGGTGAAGCTCGTCCGGTTCCGCAAGGAGGGCAAGATCGCTTATTACAAACTGGATGACGATCATATCGCACACCTCCTTGACGAAGGGTTCGGGCACATCGAGGAACTACTGTGAAGCTCAACCAGATCGAGAAGGCGTTGATGAACAACCCCGCGCGCGCGGCACTACAGCGCCGCTACGAGGCCCCGCTCCTGGAGCGTTTGGGCGGGCGCACCCCGGGGATGCGCGTCCTAGAGGTCGGTTGCGGCCGCGGGGTGGGGACCGAAATCATACTCAACCAGTTCGGCGCGCGGGAGGTTCACGGTTTCGACCTCGATCCCGAAATGGTCGAGCAGGCGCGCCGGCGTCTCTCCGGGTATTCGTCCAGTAGCCTGAAGCTCTCGGTCGGCGACGCCACCTCCATCATGGCGGAGGACGAGTCTTTCGACGCCGTCTTCGACTTCGGGATCATCCACCACGTGCCTGAGTGGCAGAAAGCGGTGTCGGAAATTCGCCGCGTGCTTCGACCCCAGGGGCGCTTCTTCTTTATGGAGGTCACGAGCCAGGCGCTCGACAGGCGGTTGTACCGGAGGCTGTTCGTTCACCCGACCGAGAACCGGTTCAGCAGGTCGCAGCTCGTCGCCGAACTCGAGGCGCAGGGGATATTTGTGGATGGAAAGATAGTCGAGCGATTCTTCGGCGACTTCATTTACGGCGTAGGTCGGCGCCGGAGGCCCGGGTCATGACGGCGATGATCTCCACGCGTCTTGACACGACCGCCGACCGGGCGTGGCAGGCGGTCAAGAGGACGGAGACATTCGTCCACATTACACGCGGGCTGCTCGGCTTCGCAGGGGCGCGGGAACTCCCCGAAGAGTGGCGCGAGGGAGAAGCCATCCGTGCGCGCCTGCGCTTCTTTAATTTTCTGCCGGCGTGGGAACACGAACTTAGGGTCGTCCGCGTGGACGACCGCAGGCGCGTACTGCACACGAATGAGGGCGGCGGCTTCATCTCACGATGGAATCACGTGATCAGGATCGAAGCGGGCGGAGGAACATATTGCCGGTACACCGACGAGATCGAGATTAAAGCAGGGGTGCTGACATCCGTTGTCTGGCTGTACGCGCATCTCTTTTACCGGTATCGACAGATGCGCTGGCGGAGGCTTGCGAGACGGATAAATGAATCAACAGGTCATACAAATAACTAGCCCAAATCGCGCTTCCCTGGTCAAGCGGGGACGCCTGCTCGAATACGTCACCATCGGCTGGAACTCCCTCGAGGGACTGATCGCCATCGGCGCGGGTCTCGCCGCCGGCAGCATCGCCCTCGTGGGCTTCGGCTTCGACTCGGTGGTCGAAGTCTCTTCCGGCGCGGCCCTGCTCTGGCGGCTGCACATGGACGCGCCCGAACGGCGGGAGCGGGCGGAGCAGGTGGCGCTGAAACTCGTCGGCTGGAGCTTCCTGCTGCTGGCCGCTTACGTCGCCTTCGACGCGGTGAAGTCGCTCGTGTACCGCGAGCCGCCGGAGGCGAGTTACGTGGGCATCGTTCTGGCCGCCCTGTCGCTCGTCGTGATGCCCGTGCTCGCCCGCGCCAAGAGGCGCGTGGCCGCCGGAATCAACAGCCGAGCCCTCGCCGCCGACTCGCGCCAGACCGACATCTGCGCCTACCTGTCTGCCATCCTGCTCGGCGGGCTCCTCCTGAACGCATTTTTCGGCTGGTGGTGGGCCGACCCGGCGGCGGCACTGGTGATGGTGCCGATCATCGCCAAAGAAGGCGCGGGAGCCCTGCGCGGCGAGACCTGCTGTGACGGAGGGGCGTGCCACTGATGTTGACGCCGCAGACCACATACGTTGCACTGCTGATCGTGCAGGCGCTGCACCTTTTTCATCACCGGCTCACCAAACGCCATATCAGCTTCGCCGAGGTCGTCTCGGCAGCCGTGCTGTGCGTGCCGCCGTGGTCGCCGGTCCCGGCGTGGCTGCTGATGGGCACCCACCTGTCACTGATCGCTGTTCAGATCGTCGGCAGCTTATGGATTAAAAAACTTTCGCCCGACTGGTCAAGAAAGTGAAGTCCTTCAGGCCGTCGCCAGGGATTTCGTCCCGGCGGAATAGCCCGCGTATTGTGATCCGGTACACTTACTGTGGTCGAATTTTAGTTTCTGGGCGTGATCGGCGCAGCCGGGTTTGTTAATAGAAACGGCTATGGAGATACCAGTTTGAAGGAACAAAGCGCACAGTCGGCGACTGTGCGCTTTGTTATGTATTGACTGAGCGGGTTTACCTGCAGTCGTATAAGTAGAGGGCTAGCGCCCAGTAGTCTTCCAAGCGCATGCCCGACGATTCCATCTCGCGTCCTGCGCGCCCCAGAGCGCGTAGAAACACACGGCAGTGCGACCACGCCTGCAAGATGGACAGTGTTTCGCCATGCCAGTTGTCGTTACTGCGCGGCACGTCGAAGGTCTGATTCAGCGCATCTTCGACGATGCCGGTAAACCAACTGCTTATCTTGCGCTGCTCTGGCGCGAGTAGCTCGAACAGATCCACAGCCTTGCGAATTCTATGCTGGCGGCCGTAGACCTTGAAGGACTGGTGGTAGTAGCGGTAGTACAGGTCGAACTCGTCGTTGTCGAACTCATCCCGCAGGGATTCGATCGCAGGCAAATTCGCCTTGAGATTCGAGAGCAGCACTTCGCTAAGGCGCGCGCGCTCTTCGTAGCTGGTTAGATTGATTTTACTGGTATCCATGCGCGGAGACTAATTCCCTTCTCCGGCATCATCAAGATATTTCTGCTTACGCTTTGTGCGGTCGATGAGCCATTTTTCTAACGCTTCTACTTCGACTGCCAGGAAGACAACACGCCGCCCGAACCTGTACTTTGTCAGGCGATGGGTGTGACACTTCCCGTGATCTACGGACGAGCGAGAGATGTGGAGTCGTTCGGCTAAAGCATCGGCGGAGATCCATTTTTCTTTATTCATATGTACTGGCCGTCACGAGCCACCCTCGGGAGAGCGAGGGCAGGTGACGAGCAGTACATGACCACAATACCATCGCAGTCAAACGAGTGGCACTGTGTATAGGCAGGCTGTTGAGCAACTGTTGGAAATTCGCGGTGAGGTTCGGTAAGTCCTTTATTTACAACGTACTTCTACTCCTACCTGCGGAGTTAAATTATGGACGGGGATGTCGCGTAATTCGCGGCATCCCCGTTTTTATTGGGCTTTTTTGCCTCCCGATGTTTACACTGTTTGCACTGTTCGCATCTAATTTGGAGCTTTTTTGGAGGCTGAAATTATCGCTGCCAACTCTGAATAAACGAGGGGAAAGTAGTATAGTAGTTAATTCTCGATCAGGATCACGATGTTTCTGCGTGCCGCCCATGCTGTCGAGAAACTTTGTCGTGAGATGCGACGCTCGCGGTGCAACGGGTCGTACACGATGACAGCTTGGTCATCCGCTTCCACAATTACGACAGCGTGTGACTCCTCCGTCCCACCAATCGCTTCCAGACTTAGATAGGATATTGGGTACTGGCCGCCCGCCACGAGGCTACGCAACTCATCGTATTGGAGCGTGTACTTGGCCGAGCCGGCGAAGCCGAGACTGCGCGCGGCTTCGACCGTCCTCATTGCGTCCGTCCCGAACAGAGGGCTACAGTCGCACAGTTCACGCAGGCGCTTTTCCGTGAGGTCGAGGCCGAACCCTGAGAGCACCATCCGCAGGCATGCAGGCACGCATGAGTAACTGGTCTCTTGTTTATGGAAGCGGGGCTTCGATCTGCTCACGGTGTTGTTCGTAGAGGGCGCGGGCGCGCTCTTTCATCTCCTCAATGGGCGTGTGCGAGACGATCTCTTCGCTGCCGGCACTGACCACGATTTCGCCAACTTCGCCGATGGGGCCGGCGATGGCGTAGGTCAGCACCACGGGCACGCGCCATACATCGCCTCCTTCGTCCAACTGCGGGCGCACGGCGAGGAAGCGATCCCCAAGGTGGTCGCTGAGGAAGAGGTTGGCGGCCCCCTGCCCCTCAAGAGCAGTTACGTTGGGTGCGGTTTTAGTAACCATAGCGCTTTATTTTACATCTCTTTTGAGGGTTCGACAGGTTTTTCTGTGAGTTAGTAGTGTCTTAGACGCCACTCTGTGAGAGAGGGAGGATTTGCGAGACACTATCAAGTAAAACCTTAAGGCTAGGCGCAGAGAGGTAGTATCAGAATGTGTGGAAATTAGAAAACAGCGTATCCTTGCTGGTGAACTATAAACCCAGTTTGCCGTCGGCGCATCAACGCCGACAGAAAGGATACGCTGTGACTCAATCTTACAC
>JBOGOY010000186.1:0-6935 GCA_050748185.1 Pyrinomonadaceae bacterium | reverse complement strand
ATGTCGATTTCGCGCGCGTAAGGCCCGTAGGCATAGAGCCGGCCGCGGTACTGGTAGTGCGGCACGTGCGAGACGATCAGGAGACGACGCGGGCTCCGGCCGTCGGCTTTGACGACCGCCGCCTGCGCCGCGGGGGTATGGTTGATGGTGATCTCTTTCATAAAATTAGAAGTCGCCGGCCAGATCGAAATCGCTGTCGAGGCCTTCCCAGCGGTGATCCGTGCCGCTCAAAAACTCCGCGCCGGCCGCATCGTTCGCGTGACAGGCGAAACGCGCTCGATTGCACATAGGGAACCAACGTCGGGCGACACGGGCCGCCGCCGGATCGCTTGTGACGAACCAGACGTGATGAACGTCACGCGCGAGGGACCAACGGACGATGCCGGCGAAGAAGTTCGACAGCGCGTGCCGGCCGCTGTCGTCCCCCGTCCCCCCGCCCAGAGCCAGCAGGTGCAGGCGTCGGTAGCCACCCTCTTCGACGATCCGCGCCAACATGGAATAAACGCCACCCCGCTCGTCGCGCAGCACAAAGTAGTCCTGCCCGCGCGGGTGCGTCTCCACGCGCCAGTTGAGAAACTCAGGCGAGCGCGTGGCATGAAGCGTCGTGTCGGAGACTCCCGCGGATAGTGCGCGCAGGTGTTCCGCCGTCGCCGGTGACACGGCCGGTTCCTGCTTCGACAGTGTCCGCGTCCGCCACACGATGCGGGCAGCGAGACCGGCGCTGTGGGCCAGAGCGCGACGCGACGCCGACCCCTGCCGCATCCCGGGGTGGCGTTCGGGCCGCAGCGGAAGTTTGAAGTTGTAAGTGTGAAAGCGCGCCTCCCAACCATACTTCAGAAAGACGCCGAGCGAGCGTTCGTTGCAAAAGGTGACGTGCAGCGGGCACGCGGCCATCCATTCGCGCGTCAACCCGACGCCGAGGCCTTGACGCTGGTATTCCGGCAGCACGCCGAAGTCCACGAACCAGATCGCCGTGCGCTCCACGCCGCCACGCCGCAGCGTGACCGGGATCAAGCCCGCGTGGCCGATCACCTCGTCATCGTGCACGACCACTAACGGTGCGGGGATCGAGTCGTAAGCCCCGACGCGATACAGCCAGCGCCAGTGACGCTGGAGGAAGTCCGCGCGCCGCGGGTACATCCGTTCGTAAAAGCGCGCCAGCGCGGCGGCGGGCACTTCTTCCGCCGTCCGCACGCGCAGTTGCTCTTGAACCTGTTCGGCGAGTGCGCTCATCGGGCCAGACTTACCTTGAGCGAGACCGTCTCTTCCGTGTCCTGCTCGTAGAGGGGGATGCGCGGCAGCATGGCCGCATCGACGCCGGCGCGGCAGCGACCGCGGATCATCGTGGTGGCCGAACTGAATAGCTCGCGCGCGATCCCGGCGCTCTCCGTCCCGATCTCCGCGGGGCCGCCAAACGGGTAACAGAAATGCTCCACCCGCCGCCCCGTCGCTTCCTCGATGCGCGCGCGGCACTGCTCCATCTCCGCGCGCACCGTGGCCGCCGGCAGCCGGCTCAACGCGAAGTGATTGACCGAATGCGCCTCGAACGACAACTCTTCACGCGCCGCCAACTCGCGCACGCGCGGCCACGACACGGGCGCGGCCAGCGACAAATCCGCCGGGCACTCGGCGGACGCTGAGAGCGCTCGCCTCGTCCGGCCCAACAAGTTGTCGATCTCTTCCGGTGACGTGAGTTGGCGAAAGCGGTCGTCGAGTTGTTTGAGGCCCGCGGCGCGGCCGTCCGCGTCGCGCAGGGAGAGACGCAGGCCGTCAATCTCGACCTCATTGCAGGTGGCGCGCTCGAACAAGGGTTTCAGTTCCTGATACCAATTTGGCTCCCGCGTGTCGAGATACCGCGTCGGCAGGTAGAAGGTCACCGGCCACCCGTGCTTCCGCGCGAGTTGCGCCGCCGTCTCGACGACGTGGCCGTAACCATCGTCGAAAGTGATCGCTGCCAGCCCGGCGGTTGACTTCCTTTCCCGCAGGCGGCGGGCGAATTCGGACAGCGAGACGAAGCGGTACAACCCGGCGAGCAGCGTCAGGTGTCTCCGCAACCGGGCCTCCGAAATCTCGTGAAAGACGAGAATGATCCCGCCCCGGCGGCCGTTCCATGCGTCAACCCGCTTGACGACGTAAGGAGCCGCAGCCAACTTCGACGCGAGGCGGAGGGCATCTTTGCGGTTGAACAACTTCACACCACCTGAGGAAAGCGCGACCACTCGATCCGCGCAAATTCTTTATGCCGGCAGCAGCCCTACGCGGCGGCGGCGGCTTTGCGCTTCGCGGCCCGCCCGCGCGCATTCCTGATAGAAGGCTTCGTTGCGCCCGATCAGCGTGTTCACCGAAAAACGTTCCGCGACGCGCTGCCGCGCCTGTCGCCCCAGCCGCCGGCGCAGTTCGCCATCCGTCAGCAGGCGGATGACCTCGCGGGCGATGGACGCGGGATCGTGCGGATCGCACAAAAGTCCGGAGACGCCGTGCTCGATGACTTCCGGCCCCGGTCCTGTCCGGCTGGCGACCACGGCCTTGCCCGCCGCCATTCCTTCCAGCCACGCCAGCGGCATCGCCTCCATGTGCGACGGATAGACGCACACCTGCGCCTGCGCCAGCAACTCGGGCAGACGTGCGTGTTCGACCGGACCTGTGAACTCGACGCGCGCCTCTAAGTCTGAGGGAACCAATTCCCGCAAACCCGCCGTGAACGAGCGCCCCGTCCGCGCGTCGCGCGTGTCGCGCCCGACGATCCGGAGCCGCGCGTGCGGCGCGGCCGCCACGATCGCAGGCATCGCTTGAACCAACTGCCGGACGCCCTTCTTCTCGCACACCGCCCCGACGAAGAGGAGCAGGCCGTCCTCTTCCGACCCGGCGGCGGCCGGCCGGAATAACTCAAGATCCACCGGGTTCGGCAGAATTTCCACCGGCCGCCGGCCGAGGCCGAGCAGCCCGCGCGTCGTCTCGGCCACGTAGTTGCTCACCGCGCAGAGGTGCTCGGCGCGCGCGAAAGACCTCACTTCGAGCCAGCCGCGCCACGGGCTGGCCTTGCCGCCGAGCGTGATTGAAAAGAAGTGGTGACCGCCGTGCATCCGTATCAGCCGCGGCGCGGGGAATGTTTTCGGCAACAACGCGAGCCCCGCTTCCGTCCCTTCGAGCACGTCGATCGGGGTCTCGCGGTGCAGCCCTAAAAGCGCCCGCCGCAGACGCGCGCGGTGGACGACGAATCCTGCCCCCGGCAGAGGGGAACGCGGCAGGCGGATCACGCGGACGCCCTGATCGTCTTCTTCAACCCGCTCCGCAATTTTATTGAGACCAACCACCGACACCCGATGCCCGCGCGCCGCCAGAGCGCGGGCCATCGTCCGGACGAAACTTCCGACGCCGCCGTGTGGGGCCGGCGGATATTCGTGGCAGAGGAAGCAGACGTGCATGGGACCAAGAGGGGACCAAACAGAGGGACCGGTGTCTTCGGCTCAGCCGAAAAACTGCCGCAGGAAAAGTTCGAGCGTCATCAATTGAATGATCTTTTTGTGGTTCGCCCGCCGGCCCGAACGGTGTTCGGCGACGAGCCGGCCGACGGCCTCGCGTTCGAAGAAGCTCTCGCAACCGAGACTGCGCGGCCCGAGCAGCAAATCGTCGGTCGCCGCGATCCACGCGGGATCGCGGCGCAGCCACTCGTCATAGTTGGTGCTGTAACGCCTGTAAGGCACGAAGACCTGCCCGCCGGTCGCGCTCCAGAGGTCGCGGTAAAGCTGCTCCTTCTGCTCTTCGAGGCGCGCGCCGGCCGGCCACAGTTCCAGCGGCGCGGCGGGCGGAAGCATCGTGCGTTGATACGGCACTTCCATCATCCGCGGATCGAGCCGCCGCAGGAACTGTTGGTAGAAGCGGTGACCGGCGCGCCACGCCGGCGGCACGCATAGCAACAGATCGAAGAACTCGTTGTCGAATGTCGGCGTAACGTCTTCCACGAAGAAGCGCTGCCAAGCCTGACGCGCAAACGTGTAGCGCCACACACGCGCGCGCAGGAAGAAACGGTCGCACTGATCCGCCGGGTGATCGTTCGACCCCGTTTGCCAGTCGCGCGCGGCGACGCCGCGCAGTTCTTCCAGCAACTCGCCGGCGTTTTTCAGGCGCACCAGCCCAAGACAATCTTCCGGCGCGAAGAGGGCCGACTGCCTGAGTGCCCACGACGCCGCCTCGCCCGCAGGCATCTGGCCGGCCGCCAGTTCCGGCGACAGGTACGTGCCGCCCATCGTGAGATCGAGCGCCAGCCCGGTCAACAGCGCGTCGGTCTGCCGCCGGATCGCGGGGTAAGTCACAAGCCCGTAGCTCTGCACGGACAGGTCGAGCCCTTCGGTGAGGAACATGCCGCGCCCCGCCTCGCGCAGAAAGTCCGCGGGCGCGAGCGGCAGGTACTGCCACGCGACGCCGAGCGCGCGGGCCGTCTGCTTGGCGAGCAACACTTCGTCGTGCGTGTCGCCGACGCCCCAACTGTAAGCCTGAAGTTGGTCCCTTCGTCCTTCGGGCAGCGCGGCCAGCACCGCGCGCGAATCCAGTCCGCCGCTCAGGCTGATGCCGTAACGCAGGCCCGCGCCGGTCTGGCGCGCAACCGCATCGCGGAAAGTCTCGACCGCCCGCTCGACGAACTCGTCGCCGATCTCACCTTCAGGCTGATAGGCGTAATCCCAGTAGCGCGCGACGGAGACTTGGCCTTCGTGCCAGCGCAGGACGGAAGCCGGCGGCAGCAGCAGGATGTCTTCAAATAACGTCTCCTGCCCGATCCAGACGCGGCCCCACGACAAGGCGTTGACGAGCATCCGCTGGTTCAGTCGGCCGCGCTCGCCGACCGCTGCGAGGATGGCTTTACCCTCCGGCGCGAAGTAGAGCGTGCCGCCCAAGTGTGCGTACTGCCACGGCCTCAGCCCGTAGCGATCGTTCAGCAGAAACACTTCGCGGCTGCGGTCGTCCCAGACGAGCAGGTTGAACTGGCCGTTCAGAGAGTTGACGAAACTGGTCCCCTGTTCGAGATACGCATGCAGGCAACGGCGCGCCGCGTCGTCCGGCGTCGCCCCGTCCGCCCGAGCGTCAACCCGCGGCGTGGCGCCGAACACCCACCCATCTAATATCACGCCGACGCTCGCCTCGGCGTTCGTCGCCACTACCGCGTGATCGAAATGGCCGAGATGCACGCACGCGAATTCGCCCGACGCCCCCCGCGCCTTCGTGGTTTGATACCACGGCTGGTGAAGGACGGCGGAGATCATCCGCTCTGCCGCCGAACGCGACTGAAGGAGCTTCGGCTCTACAGAGCAATATCCGACGATACCCGGCATAAATTCTCGGAGTGTAGTGTTGATTCTCGGCGCGAACCGTTGCGCCGGCGGCGGCGCGCCCGCGTCAGCGAAGCGCGATCTGTTGCAGCGTTTCCAGAATGCATTGGCTCGACTGGCCGATGGCGCGTCCGATCTCCAACTGGACCAGTTGGCGGCGGCCTTCGCGTTCGAGCGCCGGGTTCTCAAGGTAGGCGTTGATGTGCTCGGCCAGTTCCGCGGGCGAGCGCGCGAACCGCGCCGCTTTCAGGTCGACTACTGGGCGGTAATGCTCCCAGCAGTAAAAGAAGTCCCACAGCGGCGTCCCGAAGTGCGGCGGGTCGGCGATGTCGAAGGCGATGTTCACCACCGGCTTGTCGCGGATTGCGAAGTCCAGTGTGATCGTCGAAGCTTGGTTGACGTTGAGGTCGGCGTGGTACGTCAGGTTCGTCAGGAACTGCACGTCTTCCGCCGACGGCATTACCTGCCGCCACTTGCCGGCCTGCGCGTGGAGCCACTGCGGCTGCGCGTAGAGCAACTCGGGGAAGTCGCGTCGCAGTTCGTCGTAGCGGCTGCCCTCGTCGACCGGCGCGGGGCGCAGCAGCACCTGCGGGTTGCCGCGCAAGTGTCCGCCGCGCAGCAGTTCCATCAGAATCCTGACGCGCCCCTGATCCTCGGGGCTGATGCCGGTGTCGCCGCCGGTGTAGCAAATTAGCGGGCGGGACGGATCGGCCCCGACGCGGCGGAAGAATTCCTCGCGCGGCCAGAGTTGGCTTTCGTCCGCGTACTGATCGAACTGCGGCGTGCCGACGACGTGGACTCGTTCGGGCGTCACGTCCGGATAGTAGCGCAGCAGTTCGCCCTTCATGTGTTCGCTCCACACGAGGTAGTGATCGAACGGGGCGGCGATGCGGCCTTTGCTGGTCAGATTGTCCCAACTGAAGATGAAGGTCGCCGTCGGGATGCCCAGAGATTTGGCGGCCAGCGTCGCCGGCAAAATCAGCGGCGGGCGCTGGTGCGAGCAGAAGAGCACCGAAGGTTTGATCTCTCGGAACAGACGGAGGTAGTGCGCCACTTCCGGCAGGCGCTCGACTGCCGCGCAGTGCCAGCGCTCCAGCGCGCGGATGCCACGCGGCGAGGCCGAGGCGCGCCCGACTAAGCGCGCCGCGCGCCGCACCGAACGCGTCCGCCAGCCGCCGCGCAGCGGGCTGTTCCTGACGTAGCGCATCGCCCGCGAATCGCCCCAGTACATCTGCGCGTAGAACAGGCAGTAGCGAAGCGTGAACGACGCGAAGCTCTCGCGGTAAGGGACCAGTCGATCCCAACGCACGTCGCCGCCGCCGCCGAACCCGGCGCTGTATGCCGGGATGTGTTCGTCGGGCACGACATGGAGCAGGCAGGCTTGTCCGCCTTCACTCAGTTTTTTGACCAACGGCCCGAGCAGGAAATTGCGGACGCCGACGCCGTCGGGAATTAGAAGTACGGGTTTCATGTGTGAAGCGCTGACTGTGCGTCTCAAGCTGACGGGTTCGAGCCGACCGGCGTGTATCCGTCCACCTCTTTGTTTGCGCGCGCGGCCCGCTTCGAGCGCAGCGCATAAGCCTTTCGCAACACCCGCGACAGCAGTTGGCG
>JBOGOY010000185.1:0-6941 GCA_050748185.1 Pyrinomonadaceae bacterium | reverse complement strand
GATTTCTACCGCGGGATGATCGGCGGGCTGCTCGTCAGTCATCAACTGTTAAAGGCATGTCGCATTGAAGACAAAAGTCTGGCCGAGTTGATCTCACTGGCTGCGGCGCGCGCTTCCGAACAGTATCTTAATTTGAAGAACAGCGAAGAATTCTTCTTCCCCGATGTGATTGAGAGTGAGTGAGCAGACGCCCGTCAGTCACGGCAGCGGGCGGGGACGCGAATCCGGGAATGGGCTAATCGTCTTCTTACGCGTCTCCACCTGTTTCTCTTTCCGCTTGTCGACTACTTTTTGCGCCGCCGTATCAACCATCGTCACCGTGGGCGAGACGCCGTACAGGTAAGCCAGCGTGACGGCAAACCCGTTGCAGTTAATTTGATACTTATCATTGCCCCCGTTGCCAGCGGCCGGCGAGTTGCCGGGTTTGGGCAGGCCCAGACTCTCGGATACGCGCTCAACAAATTCTCGCGAATTGCTCCACAGAGCGTCGGCGTGATGTGACACCCTGACGAACGACAGCCGGCCATCGACGAAACTGAGGTTGACGTCGTCGATCCCTTCGCCGGTCTCGGGTTTTAATTCCGCGCCCGAGAGACGAACCGCAGTTGATTCCGCGTTGCTACCCGGCGACAGTTTCGCATCGAACAACGTCGGATCGTCGAGGCTTTCCCTCGCTTCAGACGGAGTCATGCCGAGGCGAAAACCCCGAAACTCCGGCGCTTGCGTGAGCGCGCACGGCGTCTGTTGCGCGGCGAGTTGGGTGGCGCAAACGAGGATGATTGCAGCCGGGGCCAGAAGGCGTTTGAGTCTCATAAAATTTTCCACGGGGCGATTATACAGGTAAAGCCGCTTTCCCCTTGATATAAGGTTTCGGTAGTGGCTCAATCAAGGGAGACGGGGCAGCCCGTGCGGGCTTCCGCACCGTGTCCCCTGATTGAACCACTACCAAGGTTTCTTTCACTTTCGGAAGCTGGTCCGAGCCACAGCGGGCAAGGGAAGGCGGCTGCGGAATTTCCCAATCTCTGTGCGCTCTGTGCCTATAGTGGCAAATAAGCGGAGGTTGAATGGACTATGCCCGGGATACGAGCCTTGACACCCATGCCGCGCGATCATATCTTCGCCACGACTTTCCGCCGTCCCTCGCCACGCTACTCCCGAGGCTTCTCACCGGTCTGGGCCACGTTTCAAGTTCAGTCGTCGGGCGATGACCAAATGACGGCCGCGCGCCCGAGAGGTTAAGAGATTAACGATGAGTTTTACCGAACCCTCAACTAACGCCGCGAGCCCGATTAGGCTTGCCGACGAGTCGGCGGTGCAACAGGTCGATCGCGAGTGGCACCAAGCTCTGCTGAACAAAGACGCCGGCGCGTTGGACCACATTCTGCCTGACGGATTCACTTTCATCAACGCCTTCGGCGAAGTGCTCAACAAGCATGAATTTTTGGCCGTCATCGGCTCGACCGACTTGATGTTTCAGGCGATCCAACGCGAAGAAGTGAGCCTGCATTTCCACGGAAACACGGCCCTCGCGCGCGGCCGCGACTTGATCGAGGGCCAGTACAAAGGTCACGACATTAGCGGCCAGTACCGGTTCACGAACGTGTACGTCGAGACGGGCGGGCGGTGGCACGTCGTCTCTTCACAAGCCACCCGCATCGATCGGGTGTGATCCGAGCCCCGGTTCCGGGCCACCAGATGAAAATTCAGCTTTTACCCAGCACTGTCAGCGGCAACGGGCGGCCGGCGTTAGAACAACGTCTCACCTGCTTTTTGGTGGACGACTGCGTGGCTATTGACGCCGGCAGTCTTGCCCTCTCGCTCGACGACGCCCAACGTTCCGCGGTGCGCGACATCATCATCACTCACCCTCATCTGGATCACACCGCGACCCTGCCCATCTTCCTCGACGAATTATTCGCCACGCTCGACGAGCCGGTGCGCGTTTACGCCGCGCCGGAGGTCATCGAGATCCTCGAGCGCGACGTGTTCAATTGGAGAGTCTTCCCGCGCTTCTCCGAGTTGCGGAACGAGTGGGGGCCGGTCATCCAGTACGTACCCGTTAACCCCTGCGAAGAGTTTACCGTCCGCCATCTGCGAGTCACGGCCGTCCCCGTCAATCACTCAGTCCCCACCGTCGGCTTAATCCTGACTGACGGCGAGCGGACGATTGGGGTGGGTTCCGACACCGGAGAGACTGAGGAGTTCTGGCGGCGCGTGAATTTGCAATCGCGACTGGACGCCCTGCTGATTGAGGCTTCCTTTCCTGAGTCGATGGCGCAACTGGCCGCCCTCTCTGGACATCTGACCCCGGCCACACTCCGCACTGAGTTGGCGAAGCTCAAACATCGTGACGTCGAGGTGCTGGCGATGCACCTCAAGCCCGCCTACCGAGAGATCTTAACCGGCGAGTTGGAATCTCTGAATATCGACGGACTGCGTGTGATGTTACCGGGTGTGGAGTATTGCTGGTAACGAACGCCGTCACCGTGCCCTCATTCCGAGGACGTCCGCGCGGCCCCGCGCACCGAATCGATGATCGCGCGCATCTGAACCACTTCAAACCCTCTGACAGCCCTTAACAGATCAGCGCACAGCAGGGCGATTCCATGTGACGCGCGAAAGCGCGCCGAAGAGCGGCTAGCGCCGTGGACTACTGCTCTGACGCTGCTCCGCAGCTCAAATCCTGACGGCGTAGCGTGAGTGATTCATTTTCCCGACGGATTGCGCGTTACTGGGTGGAGAACTCAAATCATGCAGCAGAATAAATCAGTCCGCGTTATCAAGCGCAACCAGACGCCGGCACCCAAAATTGACTACGCAAACGAGGGCGTGAGGAAAGAAGTCGTCGCCGAGCGAAAGGTGCGGGCGGTCATCTCCGGTTGGGTGAGCGAGAGCAAACGTCGCTCTGAACAGTTGTGGAGAGACAATGCCGCGATTCTAGCCAGCCTCGGGTATCAGCGCGGCTAGACACGGCCCACGAAGGCGAAGTCGATGAAACCGCGTTCCGGGTCCGTCGCCAGCAGACGCACCCGAACTTTATCTCCGACATCGAGCCCCGCTTCGCCGCGGACGATGCGGCCTTCCGCGGGCGGGGAAAGCAACCTGACGAAAGTGCCTTTCTCTTTGACCCCGGTTACGATCCCGTCGAAAGTCTCGCCCGTGTAACCACTGAGCAGCGCCGCCGCAGCCGCCTTCCGTGTCGTCCGTTCAACTTTCCGCGCGGCGCTTTCCATCCTGTTGCACTTCACGGCGATCTGCTCAAGTTCATCCTTCGTATAGGGCGAGTCGCCGCCCGCGATCAACGCCTTCACGCACCGCTGTGTCACGAGGTCCGGGTAACGGCGATTCGGGGCCGTCGAGTGGGTATAGTCGTTAACGGCCAGCCCGAAATGCCCTCCCTGATTCAAACCCGGAGCCTCGACTTTGTACTCGCCGGAACCCAGCATCTTCAGCACGGAGAGAGACAACTCCGGGTAGCGTGCCGGATCCGCCAGACGCCGCCGCGACATGAACTCGGACAGCGCGCGGGAATCAGGCGTCGCCGGAAGTCGCGCCCCGAACGACTCCGCGATTTCAACGATGCGGGACCAACGCTCAGGCGTGCTCACGACCCGCCGCAGTGAAAATACGCCGCTCGATTCGAGGAACTCGGCCATCGCCGTGTTAGCCGCGATCATAAAACTCTCGATCACGTCCTGCGCGGGGTTATGCTTTCTCACTTCGAGCCCGATGACTTTCTCGCCCGTGACGACTGCCACCGCTTCAACGGTTTCGAGTTCGAGCGCACCGTTCTTTTTACGCCGGGCACGCAGTCTGCCGCTCGTCTCCTGCTGTAACCGGAGTTGGTCCTCTAGTCCGGCGACCTGCGCGACGCTTGGCGGTACGGGCGTGTGCCCTTCCAGCCAGCCCCCTACCTCTTCGTAAGTAAGCTTGGCGCGGTTTCGCACCAACGCGCGGTAAACTTCCCGAAGCGACACCTCTCCGGCATCCGTGACGGTCAGATCGATCACCACGGCGAGTCTGTCCGCATTTTCTAACAGGGACGTAAGGTCATGCGAGAGCCGTCCGGGCAGCATCGGGAAGGTGAGCGCGGGCGTATAGACGGAAACCGTGTTGACGAACGCCTGTCGATCGACGGCAGAGCCTTTCGGGACCAGCGCGTCCACGTCCGCGATCCCGATCAGGAGACGAACGCGGCCGCCCGGCAGGCGCTCGGCATACTCGACTTGATCGAGGTCGAGCGACTCGCTGTTATCGATCGACGACCAGAGGAGGGCTCGCGCGTCTCTGATTGAAGGGCCGGCCGCCGCGAGCGCGAGATCCATGTCGGCGGTGCTCGCCTCTCGTAAGGCCGGGGGCGAAATATCCGGATCGAGTCCGGCGTCGAGCATCGCCCGGCGGGCGATGGCGCGGTGATCCGGCGAAAGTGTACCGTTCGGCATAGGGAGCCTATTTGTCGTAAACGCGGTAGAGTCTGCCGCCGGGAGCAGCGGCTGTGGGACTGTTATGATCGTTGACGCGAATGTGCATCGACCCTTTAATGTATCTTTAGTCCGAGGGTTGCGCCAAACGCCGGCCGTGCTTGGCGCGAGCGGTCCCGCACGGGAGGTCTAAATTTGTTATGCATTTATTATCAATCGAAGCAGTCAGTAAAAACTACGGCCTCAGACCGCTCTTCGAGAACGTGAGCCTCGGTTTCGATTCCGCAGATCGCGTCGGGGTGGTCGGCGTGAACGGCTCCGGCAAGACCACTTTCCTCCGTCTCATCGCGGGCGAAGAGCAACCGGACACGGGCCGCATCATCTTCGCCGAGGGGGTATCGCTCGGCTACCTGCCGCAGAACCCGCCCTTCGAGCCGGAGCAGACCGTGCTGGACGCGCTGTTCGCCGCGAATGACGACCGGATGAGGTTATTACGCGACTACGAAGGCGCGTGTCACGAACTGGCGGCTTCGGGCGCGGACGATCAGCGTTTGTTAAGCCGCGTGTCGGAACTGGCACACCGGCTCGAAGCGTCGGGCGCGTGGGAGTTGGAGACTAACGCCAGAACAGTCCTCGGCCGGCTGGGCATTCAGGATACCGGCGCGCGGATGAGCACACTCTCCGGCGGCCAGCGTAAGCGCGTCGCGCTCGCCCACGCGCTAATCGCGAGCCCGGCGCTGCTCATCCTTGACGAGCCGACCAACCACCTCGACGCCGAAACCATCACGTGGCTCGAAAGCTACCTCGCGCGCTACAGCGGCGCGCTGCTCCTCGTGACACACGACCGCTATTTTCTCGATCGGGTGACGAGCCGAATTCTTGAGATCGATCGGGGCGGCGTGCAGACGTTCGACGGGAATTACGCCTACTACTTGGAGAAGAAAGAGGAGCAGGAATCAGCGCGCGCGGTCGAAGGGCAGAAGCGCGAAATGCTGATCCGCCGCGAACTGGCGTGGCTGCGCCGAGGGGCCAAGGCGCGCACCAGAAAATCCAAGACCCGCGTCGAGCGCGCCGTAGAATTGATTGCCCAACCGAAGGAGGCGGCGCGGGCCGAACTCGGCATCTCGGTCGGTTCGAGCCGGCTGGGCAAAAAGATTATGGAGTTGCGCGACGTTACCAAGTCTTACGACGGGCGCGCGCTGATCGAAAGTTTCAACTACACGTTGAAGCCCGGCGATCGCATCGGCGTCATCGGCCCGAACGGGGCGGGCAAAACCACGCTGCTGGAGATCATCGTGGGTAGGATAAGTCCTGACAGGGGAGCGGTCGAGTTGGGCCAAACGGTGCGCCTCGGTTATTACGATCAGGAGAACCGCGCGCTCGACGAGCAGCAGCGAGTGATCGACTACGTCCGCGATGTCGCCGAGCAGATCGAGACCGCCGACGGGACGCTCATCACCGCGGGCCGAATGCTGGAAAGGTTTCTTTTCCCCGGTGCGATGCAGTATGCGCCGATCGCGAAGTTGTCGGGCGGTGAGAGGCGGCGACTCTACCTGCTGCGCGTGTTGATGGGCGCCCCGAACGTTTTGTTGCTGGACGAGCCGACGAACGATCTCGACATCCAGACGTTGGTCACGCTGGAAGACTATCTCGACGGCTTCGGCGGTTGCCTGATCGTCGTCAGCCACGATCGCTATTTTCTCGATCGCACGGTGGACCACATCTTCCGCTTCGAGGGCGACGGACGGGTGCGACAGTACCCCGGCAATTACGCCGCGTTTCTCGAAGCCCGGCAGGAAGAGGAGAGCCGGGCGAGCGCGTTCAAGCCTGAGGCGTCCGCACGGCCCGCGCCGCGCGAAAGAGTTGCGGCATCGCCGGCCGTGCGTAAACTGACTTTCAAGGAACGCAAAGAACTGGAAGAATTGGAGGCCCGCATTCAGGAAGCCGAACAGCGGCAGGTCGAGTTGGAAATCGAATTGGCGGCGAACTCAAGCGACGCGCACCTCGTCCATCGGCTCTACGAAGAGCGGGAGTCGCTCGCCACACAACTCGCACGCGATCTCGATCGCTGGGCTGAGTTGGCCGAATTAGCGTCATAAAGGCGGCCACGGTTTGACACTGATTGAGAGGTAAGGATGCCGACTCGGATTACACAAATGGAAGCGAGCGCAAGCGGGGGAACGGTCTTTCGCGTTGAATGCACGCTCGAACTCGACGACGCCCTGCTGTTGGAAAAGATTTGCCGCGACTTCAGTCAACAGTCCGCGCGTGGCATCACGCTCGATCTAGCGGACCTCACCTTCCTCGATAGCGAGAGCGCGTCTGTGCTGTGCCGACTGAAAACGGAGCAAGGCGTGACCCTCGAAGGACTGCATCTGTCTATCCAGAGGACGATCGAACTCGCCGAGCGGGGTGAACACACCGGCCCCGACACTCACATCTGAAAGCATCAGTGAACTCCCCGGAGAAGAACCGCCGACGGAATGGAAATTAAAAAACACGCATGGAACGATAGACGGC
>JBOGOY010000184.1:0-6945 GCA_050748185.1 Pyrinomonadaceae bacterium | reverse complement strand
TAGCCAGCATCAAGACACATGCTTTCCTACTGACTACAGGCTACTGGCTACTGGCTACTGACTACTTCTTTTATCCTATGGGTTCAAGGCGTAAGGCGCGTGAGAGCGCTTTGCAGATGCTCTTTGCGGCGGATTTGAACGGCTCCACGGTGCGCGCCGACGAGTTGGTGCGCGCCTACTGGACCGAGTTGGGCGAGACGGATGTGGAGGAGGGGGCGCGCGAATTCGCGACGCGGCTCGCCACCGGCGCGCTCTCGCACCTCGCGGAGATCGACGAGCGCATCCGCTCGCGCGCCGAACATTGGCGCATTTCGCGCATGGCCGTCGTCGATCGCAACGTGCTCCGCCTCGCCGTCTACGAGTTCCTCTACGAGCCGACGCCCCGCACCGTCGCCATCAACGAAGCGCTGGAGATCGCCCGCCGCTTCTCCTCTTACGAAGCCACACAGTTCATCAACGGTATCCTCGACGCCATCAAGCGCGACCTTGATCAGGAACGGCCGCAAGCCGAAACGAGTGTCGCCGCCGAAGAAGAGGCCGAGACAATCAATGCCGAAGAAGAGGACGAGCAGAACGGCGACGAAGAAGAAGGGCGCACAGCGTCAGCTTCCTGACGGTCAGGGACGAGGATTGAGCGTAAGTTTCCCCACCCCCGAGCACGTCCCTGTATCAACCACATCTCCCTGTAAAGCAAATCATTCGAGCGGGTCTCCTCGAAGACCCGGCCGACAAAAAGCCGAATGCCCGCGGGATGAAATGAATGCCGTGGGCGCGAGTGCGTCGCAGGTAGGGGCGCGGCAAAGATGCCTGTGCTTAGGTTGAAAGGCGATGCGCGTTCGTCCAATTTGTCGCCGGTCGCCTTTTATGCCAGTCGGTCGCGCGCTGGTAAAGCTCTGCCACTTCGAGCAGGCGCGACTCGCCCCACGCGGGGCCGATGAACTGGATGCCGGTCGGAAGACCCGCCTGACCGAAGCCGTTGGGGATGGAGATGGCGGGGACGCCGACCAAGTTGCTGGCCCCGATGGGTGAAGAGGCGGAGATACCGGGCCACGCTTGATCGAAAGTCTTGTCCACCGGATACGCGACGGTCGAGCGTGAAGGCGCGACGAGCAGATCGTGCATCTGGAACAACTGGCCCCATGCGCGGCGCATCGGGGCGCGTAGGCGCATCGCGTGGAGGTAATCGACCGCCGTGACGAGCGACGCCGCATAGCCGCCCAGACGCCCCTCGGGCGAGGCCAACTCTTTGACCCGCCCCGATTCGATCAGGTCGCGGAACGCGCTCGCGCCCTCGGCGTCCACGATCGTCCCGACCGCCGGCCCGTAAGGGAAGTCGGGCAGCTTCACGTCCATCTCGATCCGGATGCGCCCGTCCGCTTTCTTTAACACTTCGAGCGCGGCAAGGAAGTTGTCGCGCACCTCGGCTTGCGCCTTCTCGTAAGAATCTTTCAACACGGCGAGGCGCATCTGGGCGGGCTTCGCGGGCGTCGTCGTGCGCCTGTTCTGGCGCGCGGGTGGATAGCGAAAGGCGCTCTCGCGCGAAGTCGGATCGAGCGAGTCGTGCCCGGCGATGGCGTTGAGCACGACGCCGCAATCGGCGGCCGAACGACACATGGGACCAAGCTTGTCGAGCGTCCAGCAGAGCGCCATCGCGCCGTGGCGCGAGATCATGCCGTAGGTGGGCCTCAGTCCCGTCACCCCGCAGAAGGCCGCCGGCGTGATGATCGAGCCGGAAGTCTCCGAGCCGATCGCAAACTGGACCAGCCCGGCGGCCGTGGCCGCGCCCGGCCCCGAAGACGAACCGCCGCTCCAATAGTCTGTGTTCCAAGGCGTCCGGCACGCGCCCGTCAGCGAAGCGTCGGCCTTGTTGTAGCCCATGCCGCCGGCCAGTTCCACCATCGCCAGTTTCGCCAACAGCACCGCGCCCGCTGCGCGCAACTTCCGCACCACGGTCGCGTCAAAGTCGAACCGCTGATCCTTGTAAGGCGCGGCCCCCCAAGTGGTCCGGCCCTCGCGCGTCGCGATCAGGTCTTTGACGCCATAAGGGATGCCGTGCAGCAGGCCGCGGTCGCGGCCTGCGCGCAACTCGCGCTCGGCCTGCCGCGCTTCGCCGAGCGCCGTCTCGCGCAAAACTTCCGCCACCGCGCCGAGGCGTGGACCGATCTTTTCGAGGCGGTCCAAGTAGCCTTCGGCCAACTCGACCGGCGATAGCCGGCGCGCGCGAAACTGCGCGGCCAACTCGGTGATGGGGGCAAAGTAGAGTTCGTCAGGCATGAAGGGTTTGATCGTGGCGCGTGGTCAGTTGTCCGCGGGTCGTTGTTTATGGAGGTGCTTGATCTCGGAAGCTGTGGTTCAACGCCAACTCAGCCGGCGGATGCACCGAACAACTGCCAACGGACCACGGACAGCGTTTAAGCGTAGAAAATGAAGTCGGGTTCATCCGCGTTTCGCAGCTTGACGGCGCGCAGTCGATCCGCTGTGCGGACGTTGCCTTCAAGGTCGCGCTTGACGCGGTTCAACTCTTCCGCGGATAGCTTGTCGCCGAATCGCGCGCGCGCGACTTCCGCATAAGCCGAGGCCGTGGGTGATGGCGTCGGCGGCTGTTGCGGCGCGTTGGGCGCAGCAGGTGTGGGCTGCGGGTTCGGCGGCGCGGCGGGCTCTTTGGGCGCGGGCGTCTGCTGCGCGCGGCTGACCACCGCCGACGCGAACGGCGCGGCGACAAATGCGGCCGCGCACGTCTGCGTGAAGCGGCGGCGCGAAATCGGCGGTTCAGGGTGTGGCTGATGGCTCATGTGTGTGCCGGCAGGGAATCGTTTCAAGTTTGCCGTCCGCGCGGGAAATGCCCGTTGCCAGCCGCGACCTGCCGCCCGCGCTCGGGCTCATCCGCCGTCAAGCGCTCGACGCCGTCGGTCATCCAGCAGTCTTTGTAAGGGTCTTCCTTCTGCTTCGAGAGCGTGAAGAGATAGACGATGGGGCGGCCCTGCGCGTCAAAGACCTTGACGCGCTCCTGCGCCGCGTCTTCGACGATGCGGACCATCCCGCGCTCGGCCTCGCGGTGGTTGATCAGCGGGCGGTAAAGCGGATTTTTGACCAACTCGGCGAAGCGTTCGACCGGCCCCGTGACGGCGCGGTTCGAGGGCGAGGCGAAACTAAAGGTCAGACGGATGCCGCTGTCTTTCTCCGGCGTGTCGTTGTGGCTCAGGGCATCGAGGACGATGCTGATCACTTGGCCCGGCGAGTGTTTTGGGTCGGGTCGCGGCTGCTCGCCGGACGTTTGCGCGGTCTGTTCCAACGTGACCTCTCTTCCTCCTGCGTCGAGGCGCGCGCCAAGCGGCGGCGGCGGAACGGACGCGCAAGCGCCGAGGATTATCAGCGACAGCCCGAGCACGAGGCCGCGGGCGGCGTGGGTGCGAAAGAGTGTGACGAACTCCATAAACGCCTTCTTTCCTAACCGAGTAGCGCGAAGGGACGGCACGCCGTTTCCGAACGGCGCCGGTAGTCTAAAACAATTTTCGCGGCGAGTCAGCAATGACTTTGCGGTGAGGGGCAGGAAAGGGCGGCAGGGCGCGAATCGGAAAGTGAGGCGACTGACACCAAACATGACAACAGGGGGGAGTGCGGGGGGGGGGATAAACCACGAAGGACACGAAGGGCACGAAGGACGGCAAGAGGTTCATGCCGCCTTCGGTTTCCAATGTTTTGCACTCTTCGAGTTCTTCGTGCCCTTCGTGGTTAGTTCCTGTTCTTCATCGCACTGAGCGCCTGACTCGTGCTCGTCATGACCTGTCCGTTCAGCGGCGCGCGCTCTGGCGTGAAAGTGTCTGCGCCGTTTCGACGAGCCGCGCGAACTCGGCCCGGTATCCTTGCGGATCAATCCCGGCCGAGGCGCGGGCCAGCGCGATCACCCCGTCGTAGCGGGCCGTACCTTTGTGTTTGGAATCGCGCAGGAGCATCCCGAAGGCCGCGACCGCCGAGGCGAACTTGAAGTTATGCGAGGCGTCGTGGTACGCGCCGCCCGCATCGGCGACGCCGACGCTTAACAATTTGCTGTCGTTCGCGTCGGGCCGTTTGTAGCGAATTTTAACGGTCAACAATTCGCCGGTGTTGGCTGACTCTGTCGTTTGCGCGGGACGCTGGTACTTGAGTGGGTCCACGCCGCCCGCCGCCGGCTCGATTTGTTGGCCGTAGGGGACCACTTCGTAGAGCGCCGTGACCGTATGGCCCGCGCCGATCTCGCCGGCGTCTTGGCGGTCGTCGTTGAAATCTTCGTCGCGCAGCAGGCGGTTCTCGTAACCGATCAAACGATACCCGGCGGCCTGTCGCGGGTTGAATTCGACTTGGATTTTCACGTCCTTCGCGATCGTGGCGAGCGTGCCGCCCATCTCCGTGCCGAGCACTTTGCGCGCCTCTGAGGGCGTGTCGATGTAGGCGTAGTTGCCGTTGCCTTTGTCGGCCAGTTGCTCCATCGTCGAGTCTTTGAGGTTGCCCATCCCGAAGCCGAGCACCGAGAGGAACACGCCGCCCTGCCGCTTCTCTTCGACAAGGCGGACCAACTCGCCCTCGCTCGTGACGCCGACGTTGAAGTCGCCGTCGGTGGCGAGGACGACGCGGTTGATGCCGCCCGCGATGAAGTTGTCGCGCGCGACACGGTAAGCGAGTTGAATACCCTCACCGCCGTTGGTCGAGCCGCCCGCTCCGAGCCCGTCGAGCGCCGCGAGGATTTCGCCTTTGTGATCGCCGGGCGTCGAAGGCAGTACGAGGCCGCTCGAACCGGCATAGACGACCAGCGCCACGCGGTCCTTTGCGCGCAACTGCTCGACCAGCATTTTCAACCCTGTCTTCACCAGCGGCAGCTTGTTCTCGTCCTGCATTGAGCCTGACACGTCCACGAGGAAGACGAGGTTTGCGGGCGGCAGATTTTCGGTCGCTAGTCGGCGGCCTTGCAGCCCGACGTGGACCAGCCGGTGCTTCTCGTTCCACGGGCAAGCGGAGACTTCGGCCGTCACCGAGAACGGCGCGTCGCCGACGGGCTGCGGGTAGTCGTAAGGAAAATAGTTGACGAATTCTTCAATACGGACGGCGTCTTTGGGCGGCAGTTGTCCCCCGTTGAGGAAGCGGCGCGTGTTGCTGTAAGAGGCCGTGTCCACGTCGATCGAGAAGGTCGAGAGCGGGTGACGCGCGGCTTCGAGGAACGGGTTCTCTTCGAGGTGACGGTAAGCTTCGGCGTTGGCGCTGTCGTCTCCGGAAGTAATGGCATACTTCTCAGCCTCATAGTCCTCTTCGCCATCCATCGCGGTTCGCGTCGCGATTTGTGGCTGTGCCGGCGCGGGCTGCGCGGCAGGCGGTGACATAGTGTAAGCCTCGGCGGTCGTGTTGTTGCTGTTGTTACTACTGCCAGCGTTCTCCGCGCTTCTCATTCCGCGCTCTTTCTGGCATGAAGTGAACAGCAGAGCAGAGGCGATAACGCAAAAGGCGACGGCGAGCGAGAGTTGTTCGAGTTTGGTCGTGAAACGGGCTCGGACTGCCTTGTGTTTAGAGCGGCGCTCGGTGCGGGTGTCGTGATCCATAAATCCTCCTGCGGACGTGGCTGAAAAACTCGTTGCCGCTTGAATGATCGCGCCCGGCGAATCTTGCGAAGCTGGTTAAAGCCGACGCGCGGAACCGATGAACGGGGCCGCATTCATCATTCATCATTTCGCACTCATCATTTCCTTCGCCCTCCTTCGACGACGACCTGCGCGGCGCGCGTGATGTCGAAATCCAACGAGCCGTTTGGCAGTGCGGCGGCGTATTTTGAGACTGTCGAGACTCGCACTCCGGCGTAGTAACCGTGCGCGGGCGTGTCCACATCGTCGCACCAGTGACAGGCGCTGCTGACGGTCACGGTCGCGCGGTGAGAGTTGTCGCGGAACGGGTCGCGCACCTCGACGGGCTCGGCGGCCCAAGTCTTCCGCCCGTCCGGCGTGAAGAAGTAAGTCCACACCCACACGCGCTCGGGCGCAGGAGGGCCGTCCGCATCGCGTGTAAGCGTTAGCTTCGTGTAGGCCCGGTACGCCTCACGGTCGAGCGTGATGAGTTGGACCGCGCGCCCGATCTCTTCCTCCACGGCCGGGGACAGCCCGCAAGTAATCACTGTGCGGGTGTCGGGCGCGAGTTGCGGCATAGGACTCACGAGGAAAAGTAAGAAGCGCGTCAGGAAGATTGCCGCGCAAAGAGTGACGAGAGAGACCGAGAAACCGGCAAGATTTTTCGAGAGAGGCATGGCCGCTGCTCCTTTTCAGTTCTTAGACAACTGCTGCCGCCGCTTTGTTCCGCGAGGGCGCGACGTTTGTTTGAAACTCGTTGCTGATTGAACGCACGTCTGGCGGGATGGTTGCGCTCAAGCGCGCATGACGTCGAAATAATTAATCACGAAGAGCACGCAGGGGAAATGACGAACGCGGAATGATGAATGAAAGACAACTTGCTCTTCATTCATCATTCCGCCTTCATCGTTTCTGTGTCGGTGGTGGGCCGGTGTAGCGGTAGTGGCCCGTGATTTTCCAACTGAAGAGCACGTCTTCGACACGCGGGCCGGCCCCGATGTTGTGCATGATGAGGAAGCGTTCGGGCGTCTCGGCCGAAGGCACGTCCACCATCAGGCCGATGTGCGTCAGGCCCGCGCCCAAGTCCCAAGTCAGCACGTCGCCGGGCCGGTAATCTTTCGGATCGTCCGTGACGGGCAAAACTTTAGCCTTGCGCCCGAAGAAGGTCGCTAGGTTCGGCACGCGCCGGTGGTCAATGTTCGAGTCGGGTTTCGAGAGGCCGAACTTGGTCGGGTAGAGCGCGAAGTTCGCGCGCATGTCTTCGTGGACTTCCCTTTGTAAATCGATCCCGACGGCGCGGTAGGCGCGAACAACTTCGTCCGTGCAGACGCCTTTGCCTTCGGGCACATCGCCACCGGGA
>JBOGOY010000183.1:0-6953 GCA_050748185.1 Pyrinomonadaceae bacterium | reverse complement strand
CCCTGACTGCGTGCGGGCTTCCGCACGGGCTGCCCCGTCTCCCTTGATTGAGCCACTACCCCTTTATTGAACTCTTTCCCAGTGCCACGGCTCGTAATGGTAGGGACGGAAGCCGAAGCGCTCGGCGTGTCGGACGAGCCAGCGGTAGGCGGGCGTGCGGACCTGTATCGCGCGGTTCGAGTCTTTGGTTTCGACCGGGTCGCCGCCGACATAGAGGTCGAGGGCGCGGCCGGTGAAGTGCGGGCTGTTGTTGACGGCGAGCCCGGCGCTGCCCGCCTTCGGGTCTTTACGCCGGAGCGCATCCTGATATTCGCGCGAGCGGTGCGCCGAAATGATCTTCAGGTATTTGCCTTCCGCGACGCCGGCGGCGTTGGCGGCGGCCACCATGCGTTGGTAGGCCGCATAGGTCTCGCGCTCGACTTGCCGCAACTCGGCCGGGCGCGACGAGTCGTAAAACTCCGCGGCGGGGACGGTGACGAGTTGTCCGGCGCTCGCGGGCGTGCGGTCTTTAAGTCGCTGCCCTTGCCACGTCTGAATCATGCGATGCAGCGTGTTCGCGTCAATGACGCCGGTCTGACCCAATCCCCGCGCGCGTTGCCAGCGCGCGACCGCCGCCGCGAACTCGGCGGCATCAGCCCCCGCCTCGGTCTCGATCAGCCGCCCGATGAGCGGCACGTAGAGGTGCCAGCCGCGCTGCTGCTTCGCGCCGAAAGTCCACGACAAGCTGTTCTGTAGCTCCGCGTTCTGCCGCGCCGCCTGCGCGAAATCAGCGCCGGCTGCCGCCGCCTCGTTCGGCAGGGCTACTTCAATTTGGTCACCTTGAAACTGGGCAAGTTCCTGCGCCGGCATGGCTGCGTGAACTGCGCCGAAGTCACCCACGCGGAGGAGTGGGGCAAAGCGGTTCGTGGTCACTAGCGTCGCGGCCACGGCGCAGAGCAGCGCGAAAAGTGACAACACGGCCAACGATTTTTTCTGACTAGGCGGTGTGCGGGACATTGAAAATTTGATGCCGTGGGGGTGCAGCGCGTTCGTCCAAGCTCGGGCGTTAATGATAAAAGACGGCGGCCGAACAGGGCAATCTCTTCGTCAGGATTTATTCGTACTCAGAGACTTCAGCCACAGAGAGCACAGAGGGTACAGAGACTCATCAGGGGGATGACATTTCCCCAACTCTGTGTGCTCTGTGCCGTCTGTGGGCTACGACTTTGATAGGCAGTCTAATCTTTACTACCCGGCCTCACGCGCTTCAACTCTAACTCCTTGAAATCGAAGTCGGGGTTCGGCACGTCGATCTTCAACTCTTCGACTTGCCCCTGCGCGTCGAGGACGAAGGTGACGAAGCCTCTGGGGAAGGGGTAGTTGACGCTGTCGCGCCACTTGACGCGGAAAGTGTCGAACTGCCAGTGCTCGAGGTCGCCGACGAAGTTGGGCGCAGGCGCGAGACGCAGCACGAGCTTGCCCGATTCTTCCGCGACGCGCGCTTCGCCGTAGAAGTCGCCTGCATAAGCGCCCGCGTAAGACGCGAGCGCGAGCGACGGCTTCGTGTTCGCGGCGCGCGACTCTTCGCGGCTTTTCGCCGCGGCCTCGCTGGCGGCTTTAGCCTGCCGCGTGCGTTCGAGCGCTTCGGCGCTCCAGTCGCGCTTCGGCACGCCGAGGAACACGTCGAACACCTTGAGCATCAGTGTCGAGGGCAGCGCCGTTTCGCTGTTACTGAGGACCACGATGCCGAGGTTCTCTTCGGGGATCATGCCGGTTTGCGACAACATGCCGTCGAGCGCGCCGCCGTGCTCGATCACCTTGCGGCCGTGGTAGTCGCTCATGGACCAGCCGAGCCCGTAGGCGCGGAAGTGGCGCGTCGGGTTGACGCGCTCGCCGAGTTCGCTGATCGGAATAATAGTGTGCGGCGTCCACATTTCGCGCGAGCGCGCGGGGGCGAACACCAGCCGGCCTTCAAACCTGCCCCGCCCGAGTTGCAGCCGAAGCCACTGCGCCATGTCTCTAGCCGAAGAGTTGATCGCCGCCGCGCCGCCCGCCGCGTCCGAGTTGCTGTAGCGCACTGTCCGAAGTTTACCGTCCATCTCGTTATGCGGCGTGGCGACGTTGCCGCCCGCGGCCGGTAACTCTCGGATGGTGGTCGTCGAGTTCTTCATCCCGAGCGGCCCGAAGAAGCGCTCTTTGATGAACTGGTCCCACGACTTGCCAGAGACGACCGAAACGACTTCGCCGGCGGCGAGGAACATGATGTTCTGGTAGCCATAGGCCGAGCGGAAACTCGAAACGGGCTTGAGGAAGCGCGCGCGCCGCAAGATTTCGGCGCGGTCATAAGTGGTGTTGTACCAGAGGAGATCGCCCGCGAAGGTCGCCAGCCCGCTCCGGTGCGAAAGTAAATCGCGCACCGTCAACTCGCGCGTCACGTAAGGGTCGGAGAGTTGGAACGCGGGCAGGTATTTCATCACCGGGTCATCCCATTTAACTTTGCCTTCGTCCACCAGCATCGCCAGCGCGGCGGCGGTGAACGCCTTGGTGTTCGACGCGACCGCGAACAAGGTGTCGGCGTCCACGGCCTCGGGCTTGCCCATCTCGCGCACGCCGTAGCCCTTCGACAACACGACGCGATCGTCCTTCACGATCGCCAACGCAAAGCCCGGCACACGCCAGTCCTCGCGCATCCGTGCGGCGTACTCGTCGATCTCTTTGAGCCGCGCGTCAAGCGTCTCCTCCTGCGCGCCGAGCGGCGTGACAAACAGGAGCAGTAGGAAAAGACTCGCGCGAACTGAACGTTGCAACATGAAAGGACACCCCTCGAATTTTATGTCTGCTGACGTGAAGGGTTTCGGCATCGCGCCGGGCGGGCGCGGTGTTACGGGCGATCAGTCCGTGGGGTTTCGTCGCCCCCACTCGTCGGCGAGTACGGCGTACTGGTACTCGTCGCCCCAACGCCCTTTGAACCACACGTTCTGTCTGAAGTGGCCTTCGCGCCGCAGGCCCAATCGTTCGAGCAGCGCGACGGACGCCGAGTTCTCACAGTCCGTGATCGCGACGACGCGGTGCAGACGCAGTTCCGCGAAGGCGTAAGTGAGCACTCGCGCGACCGCTTCTACGGCGTAGCCGCGTCCCTGTTGGTCGCGGGCCAGCGTAAACCCGATCTCGCCCTGCTGCTGCTGCTGCTCCCCGTCTTCCTCTCTGACGTGGAGCGCGCAATCGCCGGCGAGCGCGCCCGAGTCCTTCAGTTCGATCGCGAACTGAAACCACTCGCCCGGCGTGCCCGGCTCCAAACGCTGCTGCCGACGGATGAACTCCGCCGCCTCCGGCTCGCCGTAAGACTCCCAACTTTGGTAGCGCGCGACGAGCGGATCGTTACGGTAGGCGAGGAACGCCGGCAGGTCTGATTCGAGGAGGCGGCGGAGGATTAATCTGGCGGATTCAAGTTGGGTGAAAATAGCTTGTCCCATATTGCAAGCACTATCGTCATATATCGATTCCCAAAATTAAAACCGGAATGTCTATATCCGCTACGCCGCGACTTTCCAAGTCCCAAACGAATTGCTCAAAGTACGAAACACCGGAAGACATCTCAAGGGCCAATGCTTTGACCGGGACGATTTCAATGCCGCAATTGATAAAGCCGAGGTTCCGAAAGATGGTCATCTTCGCGCAGACGTTATAGACCATGAACGAATACTTTCCGAACTGAACTTCAACCCCTAATCCGTCCTTCACGAAGTCCATATCGCGAAAAGCGCCTTTGAGATTCGAGCGGATTTCGTAGTCTTCAAGATAATGAGTTGTGGGATATTCACAATCAACTGATAGGTTTTTCCAGCCCTTCGGAAATAACTCTTTCTGAAAAGCTTTATTAATCGCGACCGGACTGTAGAGCAAGCGGCCAACTTTTGTCTTCTCTTTGCTCAGTTTAGTTTTTGTCCGTAAGGCATCGACTGCATGAATGGCTTCTTTCACTTCGGCGAGAAGATGCGGGTGACGCTGCGAAATTTCATTAAGGCCGTTTTTGAATGAATACTGTGCTGCAAGTCTCACGCTTTCGCCTCCCGATTACGCCATTCCATCGGTATTTGTGAAAACTTCTCACGCCCCGTCGGCTGATAGACGGGTTTTCCTAGTTGGCGGTATCGCAGCACGCCGGAAGCTAAATCGTCGATCCTGCGGCGCGCGATCTCGATATATTCCGCTTCTTTCTCACAGCCGATAGCGTGTCGTTCGTGTTTCAAAGCGGCGAGCAATGCAGAGCCGACGCCTGAGAATGGGTCCAGTACCCAATCACCTTCATTCGTTAATGCTAGTACGCACCGCTCGACAAGTTCGATAGGGAATTGGCAAGGGTGTAAAGTCTTTTCCGGGTGATTGGCTTTAACGTTCGGGATATTCCAGAGCGCGTTTTCCCAGTCGCTTATGACTATCTGCCAGATGTCCGAAGGGTTTTTACCGAGCGGATTACCGGAAGGCTGACCCCGCTTTGTGCCTTTAAAATGTGTCTTGCCGGGATATTTGGATGGGACTCGAACGGCGTCGAGATTAAAAGTATATGAATCACTTTTGGTAAACCAGAGCAAGGTTTCATAACGTCCCGAAAAGCGTTTCGAGGCATGAAGACCATGTTCAAAGTGCCAGATGATTCGGTTGCGAAGTTTAAGGCCGTGATGTTTGAAAAGATGATAGAAATGTATGTCAAGAGGGAAGACTTCGCTGTTCTCTACATAATTCCCTACTTGCCAACACAACGAGCCTTCCGGCGAAAGAACTCTAACAATCTCATCAATGGCTGGGCCGAGGCTCTCGATGTAACTATCTAACGGCGTAGTCTTTTCGTAAGCCTTACCAATATTATAAGGAGGAGAAGTTATGATCAGCGTGGAGAATCCATCAGGTAATTCGCGTAGCGTCTCCACACAATCGCCCGGCATGATCACGGCGTCGGCATCCGGCTTAAAAGTGGATGCCACTTCGTATCTCCAAAAGCCCGGATTGTCGTCCATGTTTGAGAGAGTCATCTGAAGGTTCCTTTCACTTCGGTTTGTGAGGCAAAGTTACCAGACTGGTAGCGCATGATAACACGGTCGTGATACTCAGCCCCCAATGAGCGCTTAGTGCCGTGTGCGCTTGACCGGCGCGGGCTGATTCGGCAAGATCGGGCACGATGTTGTACCGCAGTCCGGCCCCGGCGCGCCAACTCTGGCGCGCGTCCCTTCGATTCCCAACCCGGCTCACCCGTCTGCTCTCGGGTGCGCTGCTCTTAGCCGTGTGCGCGGCGGTCAGTTTCGCGCAAGGGCCTGACGAACGCGAGTTCGGCGCGGCTGCCGGGGGCGAAATCGTCGTCAAAAATTTCAGCGGGCGCGTGACAATCGTGGCCGAAGCAGCGGGCGACGAGACGCAGCCGAAGAAAATTGCTTTGCGGGCCGAGTCGCCGGGCGGCGCCCTGCTGGGCGAAAAGGATGTGGTTGTAAAAGCCGAAGGCGGCCGGGTCGAGGTCGAGGTGCAACGTGCGAGCGGCGACGCCACCGAACGGCGCGTCGATCTCACGCTGCGTGTGCCGGCGCGCTCGCGCCTGCGTGTCGAGACGGACGACGGCGCGGTTGACGTGTCGGGGCCGCTCGCGGAGGTTTTCGTCAAGACCGGGACGGGCACGATCCGCGCGGACGTGCCGACCGACTCGCTGACTTACAGTTTCCGCTGGACGGCGAGCCGCCCGCGCTTTTATAGCGAAACGGAACTCGGCGAGGTGAAAGAGCGCGCCGGCGGGCGCTTCGAGATCAAGGGCCGCCTCGGCGAAAAGAAAGCTCCGCGCGAGGCGCGCGTGCGGCTCGATCTGGAAACCGAGCGCGGCGTCGTCCTCTTCGGCGTCGAGGCGGCGCAGACGCCGGCCGACCTGCGCGAGCGCAAACTGACGGAAGCCGCGCGCGCCATCATCCGTAGCGGCAACGAAGAGATGATCGACGCGATCCGCAAGATCGTGCCCCGCTTCGTCGGCGAGTACGCCGCCACGCTCCCGCCGCGCCGCACGGCCCCGCAACTCAACGCTTTCCGACGACCAGACGATCCGGCGACGCCCGACTCCTCCGCCGTCACCACCACGGGCGCGCAACTCGTCCGCGTCAACGCCAGCGTCACGGATTTGCAGGGGCGCGCCATTCACGGACTCAAGGCCGACGACTTCAACGTGTTCGAGAACGGCGCGCCGCGCCCAGTCAGCGAGGTCGCGCCGACGCGCGCGCCCTTCAACCTCGTGCTGCTTTTGGACGTGTCGGGCAGCGTCGAAGAGCGGCTCGACTTCGTCCGCAAGGCCGCGCTCGATTTCCTGAACACCGTCAGCCCGCAGGACCGCATCGCGATCATCAGCTTCCGCGACGACGTGCAACTCATCTCCGACTTCACTACTGATCGCACTCTTTTGGCCGAGCGCGTCAAAGACATTGAGGCCGGCGGCGCGACCGCGCTCCACGACGCCGTGGCCTACACGCTGGTCCACACGTTGCAACCTCTGCGCGGCGAGCGCGCGGCCGTCGTCATCATCTCCGACGGCGACGACAATCGCTCGTTCGTTCCGTTCGCGTCGGTCCTCGGCGCGGTCATCGAATCCGGCGCGCTCATCTACCCGCTTTACGTACCTTCGGGTCTGGCCCCGGCCGGCAGCGCGCCCGACGCCGCCACGACCGTCGATCCGACGCGCGCACGTTACCTGACGCTCACCTCGCGCGCCGCCGAAGAAGGTCGCCAACTCGCCGAACTCTCCGGTGGCGTCTATTACCACGTGACGCGACTCGACGAACTGCAAAGGGCCTACGACGACGTGGTGGCCCAACTCCGCACTTCCTACACGATCAGCTATACCTCGGACGCCGCGGCGGCCACCCCTGCGCGCCACGTCCGCGTCCGCCTCGCGCGCCGGCAGGACGCCGCGATCCGCCTGAGCCCCGCGGTCGGCGTCGCCGCCGCGC
>JBOGOY010000182.1:0-6969 GCA_050748185.1 Pyrinomonadaceae bacterium | reverse complement strand
CGAGATTGACGCCAACGGGTTACTCAACGTCTCGGCGCAGGACAAGGCCACGGGCTACCAGCAGCAGATGCGGATTACCCCGACCTCGGGCCTTGCCCCGGACGAAATTGATGCGCTGATCGACGAAGCCACGCGCTCAGCCGATAAAGATCAAAGCACGAAGCAAGTGATCCTGCTGCGGAATCGTCTGGAGAGTTTGACCCGCAACACGCAGCGTACACTACGCGAAATCGGGGCGTTGCTGACCACCGAGCAGCGGCAGGATGCACACCGCATTCTGGCCGAAAGCGAAGAGAGCCTTCAGTCGGAAAGTTTTGCGGAACTTGAACTTTCGCTCGGCCGGGTCGAGCAGATCGGGGCGCTGTTGACTGCCGCGCTCCTCGACCCGACTGCGGCGGCTAATTTCAGCCCCGAGCCGGCGAGTCAGATTAATCTGGAGACGAAGGAAAGCTAAAATAGGTCGGGCAGGGACAGGTGACAGGCGGCGGGAAAGAGTTTTATCCTGAGGCCTGTCACCTTGTCATGTGTCAGGGAGTTAATTGATGAGCAAACGCGACTATTACGAAATTTTAGGCGTCAGCCGCGGCGCGACCGAGCAGGAACTAAAAAGCTCTTACCGAAAACTCGCCGTCCGCTATCACCCGGACAAGAACCCGGGCGATCAGGCGGCCGAAGAAAAGTTTAAGGAGGCGGCCGAAGCGTATTCGGTGCTGTCGAATCAGGAGCAGCGTGCCCGTTACGATCGCTTTGGGCACGCCGGTGTGTCGAGCGGCGCCACGGGGGCCGGGGCCAGTTGGGGGGCGGCGGGCTTCAGCGGGCTTGAAGACATTCTCGGCGACCTTTTCGGCTTCGGCGACATGTTCGGCGGGGGGCGCACAGCGGGTGGCGGCGCGCGACGTAGCGCCGCGCAACGCGGGTCAGACCTGCGCTACGATTTTGAAATCTCCCTTGAAGATGCGGCCCAAGGCGTGACCGCGCAGCTTCGCATCCCCCGCCTCGAAGCCTGCGAGATTTGCGGCGGCGACGGCGCGAAGGCCGGCACGCAACCCGAATCCTGCTCGACTTGCAGCGGCATGGGACAAGTCCGCTTTCAACAGGGCTTCTTCTCCGTGGCGCGCACCTGCGGCACGTGCCGCGGCTCCGGGCAAGTCATCAAGACGCCGTGCGAGACGTGTCGCGGGGCGGGACGCATCGAACGCGAAAAGTCTCTGGAAGTGAAGATTCCGGCGGGCGTCGAGACGGGCTCGCGCCTGCGGATCACGGGCGAAGGCGAGGGCGGCACACAGGGCGGCCCGCAAGGCGATCTCTACGTCGTCATCCACGTCGCCGAGCACGAACGCTTCGAGCGGCAGGGCAGCAACCTCTACGCCTCCGTCCCCGTCACGTTCGCGCAGGCCGCGCTCGGCGCCGAAGTCGAGGTCGAGACGTTGGACGGCGAGCAGCAGTTGAAGATTCCGGCGGGCACGCAGACCGGCACGGTATTCCGTCTCAAGGAGCGTGGCATGCCGATCTTAGGTGGCCGGGGGCACGGCGACATGTTCGTCTCAGTCACCGTCCGCACGCCGACGACCCTCACGCGCGAGCAGCGCCGCCTGCTTGAGCAACTGTCCGAACTCGAAGATCAGGAAATCGAGGACAAGGGGTTGATGGACAAGGTGCGCGACATCTTTGGATGATGAGCGGGCATGCAGATTGCTGAGTGCGGATGTTTTGCGGCTTCGGCCGCCTGATGTGCGGAAAGGCTGTGCCTTTCCGTTAAGTCGCCTTTTAATTTCCTCGCGGCTCCGCCGCCGCTGTTCTTAACTTAATCCTATTGCGCTGCCGCAGGCGATACTGACTCGTCGCTTTAACGTTACTCCAATTTCCGCTCTGAGCATCAAACGGCGGCGTCTGTACCGTTTTACTTCAGAACAACCCGTCCGCGCGTTATACGGAATGACGCTGACAAGTCGAGCGCGTAAAGTCCGTTTATCCCCACCTAACCTCACAAATTGCGTTTTCATGGAACTTAAAGTCGTATCGCGCATTTGGCTGCGCGAGCGGCATGGTGGTTGCGACTATGCTCGGCGAAAGGGAAACGCCGCGGGCGTAGAAACACATGAAACGAAGCAAGCTACAAAATATAATCGGCATCATGATCATGCTCGCTCTTAGTTCAACATGGACTATAGCCAAGCCTCTTGGAGACGACACCGAAAACAAACTAGTTGACGCGCGGGTGGTCGAAATCGCGGAGCGCCACATTTCGGTGATCGCGCAAACGGGCGTCGAGCACGTGATTGCGATTAACCGCGAGGGCACGAAAGTTTGGTTGGGCGAGCGCAGCGTATCTTTACGCGACGTGCATGTAGACGACGTGATCACTATCGAGTTGGACGAGGCCAACGCGGTCAAGTTTGCCAAGCAGATCGAGATCATGGAAAGCAGTAAATCGTCTCGCAGTTCAGAGGTCGCGCGGACTCCTTTCTAATCTGTAACTCTTTCATCTCCGTCTTGCCGGAGAATCGTAACGCTCCTTGCGGGCGTTCCCTCGCACCCCTCCGGCAACCTAAAAGCCGCCGGGTCCATTACGGGCCGGCGGCTTTTGATTTAGGAATGACGTAAAGCAAACGGGAAAAGCGAAATGAGAAAACGGCGAAGCAGTGTGTGATCTCCTTTCGCCATTTCACCATTTGACCATTTCGCCTGTCTCCTCAACTCCATCAGAGCCGGTAGCGCACTTTGTTTCGCAGCGTTTCGTCTTCGACCTCGAGGTTTTGCAGGCGCATCGACACGTCGGCGTTGAGGTCGAGGCCGGCACGCTCGCCCGCCTGAAGTTTGACTGTGCCGGCGGCGGCGATCATCGCGGCGTTGTCGGTCGAGAGGTGTCGCGAAGGGAAATAGACGGGGATGCCGAGGCGCTCGCCGGCTGCTGTGGTCGCCTCGCGCAGAGCGTTGTTGCAGGCGACGCCGCCGGCGACGATCAGCGTGCGCGGTCTGTATTCAGTCGCCAGTTTTTCCGTCGTGCCGACGAGCGAGCGGACGACGACGCTCTGAAAACTCGCCGCCAAGTCTTTGACGGTTGGTGACGGCTCTTCGCCCTCCGCGACGGGCTTCAAGCCAGTTTCTCGGACATACTTGGAGACGGCCGTCTTCAGGCCGCTGAAACTGAAATCGGGCCGGCCGTCGCCCATTCGTGGAATGCTGAAGGGGACGGCGCGCGGGTCGCCCGCGCGCGCGAGTCGCTCGATGATTGGTCCCCCCGGATAGCCCAGCCCCAGCATCTTCGCCACCTTGTCAAACGCCTCTCCGGCCGCGTCATCGCGCGTCCGCGCCAGTACCTTATAACGGCCCGCCTCGGGAACCAAAAACAGATTCGTGTGCCCGCCCGAGACGACGAGCGCGAACGCCGGGTATTGGATCGGCGGGTTCTCGAACACGACCGAGTAGACGTGCCCCTCGATGTGGTTGACGCCGACGAGCGGCTTCTCCAGAGCGTAGGCCATCGCCTTCGCATAAGAGACGCCGACCAGCAGCGAACCGACCAACCCCGGCCCGGCCGTGACGGCGACGCCGTCGATCTCATTCTTCCCGACGCCGGCCCGTGCGAACGCTTCCTCGACGATCGGCACGATCTTGTCGAGGTGCTCGCGCGAAGCGAGTTCCGGCACGACGCCGCCGAACCGCCGGTGCGTCTCGATCTGCGAAGAGATTATCGACGACACCATCTCGCGCCCGCCGCGCACCAGCGCCGCCGCCGTTTCGTCACAAGAGCTTTCGATCCCGAGTACCAGCATGATTGTTCGTGTTGCCGACCTTTCTTGGGCCGAGTTGAAGGGTAATTCTAGCAGGCTCTCTCGTCGCGTGAAAAAGCGGCAGAGCGCCGACGCTAGTTGTGGCTCACTGTCGCTCGAAGAAACTCAGAGCCGAGTCACCCTGCTTGATGATGCGCCAGCGACTGATGCCGCCGAGGGCGTCTTTGAGGGCGTTCTTGTGATGGTGTTCGACGACGAGAATGCCGTCGGCGTTGAGGAGCTTGTCCGCCTGTGCGCCGACTATTTCGAGGGCGGGAAGATAGTCGTTCGCGTAGGGCGGGTCGAAGAAGATGACGTCCCACGCCGCCGTATCGCCTGACGCGGCGCGACGGCGCAGGTAATCGGCGGCCTCGCTCAACACGACCTCAGTCTGATCTTCCGGCACGCCGCACAGATCGAGATTGGCTTCGACGAGCCCGCACATCTTCCGCGAGCGATCGACGAACGTGACGTCAGCCGCTCCGCGCGAGAGAGCCTCGATGCCGATCGCGCCCGATCCGGCGCAGAGGTCGAGGAAGCGTGCGCCCTCGACGCGCGCCGCGATGACGTTGAAAAGCGTCTCGCGCAGGCGGTCGCTCGTCGGGCGAATCTGCATCGAGGGCGGGCTCTTCAACACCCGCCCGCGGTATTGTCCGGTGATGATTCTCATGTCGGCTCAAAGTTTAAAGTTCAAAGTTCAAGGTTCAAAGTCGCAAGCCGCAAGCCGGTCAAGACTTTGAACCTCCAACTTTGAACTTTGAACTGCGAGCTAACCGACAGCGGCGAGTCCGAAGCGCGCGTCGGCGCGGATGCGCTCGATGAGCGCGGAAGTCTCGCGCGTCAGGCGGCGGGCAGTGAGGTAATGATCGGCCTCGCGGCGTGCCTCTTCAAGCAAGCGCACATCGCGGACGATGTTGCCGACGCGAAACGCCGGGACGCCCGATTGTCTGGTCCCCATGACCTCGCCGGGGCCGCGAATCTCAAGGTCTTTCTCGGCGATGCGAAAGCCGTCCGAAGTCTCCTCCATGATGCCGAGCCGCTCACGCGCGACCGAGGTCTGCTTGTCTGAGGCCAACAGCACGCAGTAGCTCTGCTCGGCTCCGCGCCCGACGCGGCCGCGTAACTGGTGGAGTTGCGAGAGGCCGAAGCGTTCAGCGTGCTCGATGATCATCACCGAGGCGTTCGGCACGTCCACGCCGACTTCGATCACGGTCGTCGAGATAAGAACCTGCAACTCGTTGTTAACGAAACGACGCATGATCTCTTCTTTCTCGATGGTCTTCATGCGACCGTGCAGCAACCCGAGCGAGAAGTGTGGGAAGACGCGGTCGCGCAGGTGCTCGTACATCCGCGTCGCGTCTTTCAAGTCCATCTTTTCTGATTCTTCGATCAGCGGATAAACGACGTAAACCTGTCGCCCCGAGCGCACCTCGCGCTCGACCCCTTTGTACACGCCGGCGCGTTGTTCCTCGCCGACCACAACCGTTTTGATCGGCGTGCGTCCCGGCGGCAGTTCGTCGATCACGGAAACGTCCAAGTCGCCATAAACGGTCATCGCCAGCGAGCGTGGGATCGGGGTGGCGGTCATCACCAGCACGTCCGGGCTGAGGCCGCGCTCGCGCAGTGCCGCGCGCTGCAGGACGCCGAAGCGGTGCTGCTCGTCGATGACGACGAGGCCGAGGCGGTTGAACTGCACCGACTCTTGAATGAGCGCGTGTGTGCCGACGCACGCTTGGATTTCGCCTGCGGCGATCGACGCTTGCAGCCGACGCTTTTCGGCGGCGCGCAGTGAACCGATCAGCAGTTCGACGCGGTAGGGCGTGCGTGCCAGTATCCGTCTGACGTTGCGGGCGTGCTGCTCGGCGAGAATTTCGGTGGGGGCCATGAGCGCCGTCTGATAGCCGTTTTCCATCGCGGCCGTCATTGCCAGCAACGCGACGATGGTCTTGCCGCTGCCCACGTCGCCTTGCAACAGACGGTTCATCGGTGCGTCGGACTGCATGTCGTCGAGGATGCGCGTGACGGCGCGCTCCTGCGCCGCGGTGAGCGGGAAGGGGAGTATTTCCTCCATGTGCGCCCGCACGGTTTCGTTGACTTCGATGAGCGCTCCCTTAGGCTCTTTTTCGCGCTCGCCGCGGCGCAGCGCGAGGGCGAACGTGACCCAGAAAAATTCTTCAAAAATAAGACGCAGGTGGGCCGGGCTGCGCGCGCTTTCGTACTCGGCAAGCGGCGTGTCGTCGGCCGGGAAGTGGATGCGGCGCAGCGCCTCGCCGCGGGTGATGAGGCGTTGGCGCGCGATGAGTTCCGCGGGCAGTGTCTCCTCGATCTCGCTGTCATCGAGGCGGCGCAACACTTCATAGACGATCTCGCGCAGGCGCTTGGTACGAAACTCGCCGAGCTTGCGATAGACCGGCACGCGCCGCCCGACGTGGATCGCCGCGAGCGACGGGTCCGTCTCTTCCTCTTCGCCTTCCGCCTCTTCGCCGTCGAATGCCGTGCTGCTCTCATTGGTCCCCTGCGCGGAGTTGGCTTGGTCTGGCTCGGCGCTTTCTTCAGCCAAGCGAATGAGCGCGTGTTCGGGCGACAAGGCGCCGGGCAGCATTTCCAACTCGTCAGGTTTATTCAGGCGGAGGGCGAAGGTGTTGCGGCGCGCGTCCCACTCCCACTTGCCAAAGGCGATGAAACGTGCGCCGCGCGGGAATCTCTGGCGGTGATAGGCGACGATGCGCGTGGCCTGTCGGCCGGAGACGAACCACCAGACGACGACCGGCTTGGCCGTCCTTTCGGGATCGCCCGCCGTCACCTCGAAGATGTAGAGCGGCGGTTGTTTCGGCCCGCGGTTCTTGCCGACTTGAAATCCGCCCGCCACGCGCACGTAAAGCTCAAGCGACGCCTCGACGCCGTCGCGCAGATCGGCGATGCGCGCGAGGTTCGAGCGATCCTCGTAACGCATCGGCAGATAGTTAAGCAAATCCTCGACGGTCGCTTCGGCCGCGTCGCGCTTGTCCGCGGCATGGGCCAGCGCCAAAGCCAGCCGGCGCGCTGACACTTGCCCCATCCGTGGAATGCCGAACTGTGTGAGCGTGAGGATCGGCGTGTCGAGCGTGAGGGACATGGAAGGAAAATGATGAATGTTGAGCGCGGAATGATGAATGAAACCAATTGGCTTTATTTCATCTTTCCGCGCTCATTGTTC
>JBOGOY010000181.1:0-6978 GCA_050748185.1 Pyrinomonadaceae bacterium | reverse complement strand
GAGGCGTGCCGCGCGACGGCGTCCACGCCCCACATCTTACCCATTACCGGCAACTTGTCGCGGTCGATGGCGCGCGAAAGTTCGCCGCTCACCACTTTCCAACTGTCTCCGCGATCATCACTCCGGTAGAGCTTGTTCGCCGCGAAATAGAGCCGCGTGTGCGCGTGCGGGCTGATGATAAAGGGCGAGTCCCAGTTCCAGCGCAGCGGGTCTTCGCCGCGACCGACGACCGGCTGAATGCCCATCCGCTCGCCGGTGCGCCGGTCGAAGCGCGCGAGGCCGCCGTACTGATATTCGGCATAGACGATGTTCGGATCGACCGGATCGACTTGCGTGCGGAAACCGTCGCCGCCCTGCGTCACGAACCAATCAGAGTTAACGATCCCCGAAGCATTGCGCGTCCGCGACGGGCCGCCCATGCTGAAGTTGTCCTGTGTGCCGCCATAGACGTAGTAGAACGGCTGCGAGTTATCGACCGTCACGTCGTAGAACTGCGTGACCGGCAGGTTCGCCTTGAAGTGCCAAGTGGCTCCGCGATCGAAGCTTTCGTAAACGCCGCCGTCCGAGCCGACGAGATAATGTTGCTTGTTCTTCGGGTCGATCCAGATGGCGTGATTGTCCACGTGCTTGCTGCGCTCGCCGAGGCGGCGCAGCGTCCGGCCGCCATCGTCCGAAACCATGTTGAAGACGTTCGGCACGTACACTCGATCGAGGTCGTGCGGGTCGGCGATGATCTGGCCGTAGTACATCGCCGTCGTGTCGAACTCGTTCCGGCGCTCCCAACTCTCGCCCCGGTCGTTCGAGCGGAAGATGCCGCCCTTCCGATCGGCCGCCTCGACGGTCGCGTAGACGACGTTGGAATCGACCGGCGAGATCGAAACTCCGATCCGGCCCATCTCGGCGGTCGGCAACCCCGCGCGCAGTTTCCGCCACGTCTGGCCGCCGTCCGTGGATTTGTAGAGCGCGCTTTCGGGGCCGCCGCTGATGAGCGTCCAGACGTGACGGCGGCGCTGCCACGCGGCGGCGTACATCGTGTCGGGGTTGTTCGGATCAATCGCCACGTCTGTGACGCCGGTGTGCTCGCTGATCTGCAAGACGCTCTTCCAAGTCTTGCCGCCGTCGGTCGTCTTATAGAGCCCGCGCTCGCCGCCCGGCCCCCACAAAGGCCCCTGCGCCGCGACGAAGACCACGTCCGAGTTGCGCGGATCGATCACGATGCGGGCGATGTGCTTCGATTCTTTGAGCCCCAAGTTCTTCCACGTCTTGCCGCCGTCGTCTGACCGGTAAATGCCGTCGCCGTAAGAGACGCTGCGCTGCGCGTTGTACTCGCCGGTCCCGACCCAGACGGTCTGCGGGTTTTTCGGATCGAGCACCACCGCGCCGATCGAATAAGAGCCTTCGCGCTCGAAGACCGGCGTCCAAGTGGTTCCGTTGTTGATGGTGCGCCACACGCCGCCCGAAGCCACCGCGACGAAATACTTGTTCGCGTCCGTCGGATCGACGGCAAAGCCGTTGACCCGCCCAGACGTGAACGCGGGACCCAGCGAGCGCAGACGCAGGCCCATGAAGGTCGGCGCAGACATCGGATCGGCGGGCTTCTTTTGCTCGTCGGCCTTTTTAACTTCGTCGGGTTTTTTAGCTTCCTCGGACGGCTTCTTTTGCTCCTCCTGCTTCTTCGGATCGTTCTGCTGCTCCTCCTGCGCCCGGACGGGCGCGAAGGAGGTGGTTACGAGAACGGCTAAGCTCAGAAAGAATGAGAGCCAGACAGGCAGGGTTCTCACACGAGTCAATTCACGAGCGGGCATTCGTGTCATCTCCAATTTTTAGCGAAATTTCTGGAACGTCGTGGCAAGACTGTTACTGCGGAAAAACGAGGTGGAAATTAACAGTGCCGGCAAAGGACAGGCAAGCGGGCTTTACTCGAAAGTGCGAGCCAGCAGTTTCTACACAAGTTTATCGAGCTTATTTTTTGCGGCTGCGGTCGCCTGATGTGCGGTGAGGCTCTGCCTCACCGAAAGTGCTACCCCCACTTTTTCGGGGCTACGCTCCGCGCTGGGGCGTAGCCCCTGAAATATCAAGTGGGCGGCACGCGGAAGGGCACAGCCCTTCCGCACATCGGGCGGCCGCAGCCGCAACAAACCGTTCCTTTGACTTGTATAGAGACTGATGGCCTGCGCTCCCAAGGGTTCTAAGTCTTCACGATCCAACCGCCGCCCAACATTTCATCGCCGCGGTAGAAGACGGTCGCCTGACCGGGCGTGATGGCGCGTTGCGGCTCGTTAAAGCGGACGCGGGCTCTGGTTTCGCCGATCATCTCGATAGTTGCAGGCGCGGCCTCGTGGCGGTAACGGACGCGCACCTCGGCGCGGACGGGCGTGACGGGCATGTCGAAAGCGATCCAGTTGACGCCGGCGGCGGTGAATTCAGAAGTTAGCAACTCGTCGGCCGAGCCGACCACGACGCGGTTCTGTTCGGCCTCGACGCGCACGACATAGAGCGGTAACTCGCGTGCGACGCCGATCCCACGTCGCTGCCCGACGGTGTAGCGGTGGACGCCCCGGTGCGCGCCCAACACCCGGCCCTCTGTGTCCACGATCTCGCCCGCTACGGGCGCGTCGGCCGTGCGGCCTTCCGAATCGAGGTAACGATCAATGAAGCCGGCGTAATCGCCATCGGGCACAAAGCAAATCTCCTGCGACTCGGCCTTTTCCGCGACGGCCAGATGGCTCTGCCGCGCCGCCGCGCGGGCGTCCTGTTTCGTCAATTCGCCGAGCGGAAACAAGGCGTGCGCCAGTTGCGCCTGCGTCAGTTCCCACAGGAAGTAAGTTTGATCTTTGCGTCCGTCTAAACCGCGCAGCAAGCGGTAGCGGTTCGCCGCCGCGTCGAACGAGACGCGGGCGTAGTGGCCGGTCGCCACCTTCTCGCAGCCCAGACTCTGCGCCATGCGGTCAAGCGACGCGAACTTCAGACGGCTGTTGCACGCGACGCACGGGATCGGCGTCTCGCCCGCCAGATAACTCTCGACGAAGGGCTGGACCACTTCGCGCTCGAACTCGCGCTCGAGATTCAGCAAGTAGAACGGAAAGCCCAACTCCGCGGCGACGCGCCGCGCATCGTACACGTCGTCGAGCGAGCAGCAACGCGAAGGCAGCGGCTCGCCTTCGGCGTCCACACTGAGACCCCGGCGCTGGTTCCACAACTGCATCGTGAAGCCGACCAGTTCGTGCCCCGCCGCTTTCAACATCGCCGCCGCCGCCGAGGAATCGACGCCGCCGCTCATAGCCACTGCAATCTTCATAAGTTTCAGGTTTGAGGTTTCAAGTTTCAGGTTTCAAGGCTCAATCCAACCTTGAACTTGGAACCTTAAACTTGAAACTTAACCCCCGTTTGCCGCCCTTTCGAGACGGATGCTAAGCTGCCTTCACTACGCGCCACAGCCGTTGCGAAAGCGACTTTTGAAGGATACCTGAAACGGTCATTAAACGTTAACCGGGGAAAGCATCATAGCCAGCCAACCACCGACCACCACCAAGCGCGCACCGAAAGCGGGGACCAAGACCGCGCCCCCGGTGCGAAAGAAAAGCGAAGCCTCGACCAATGGTTACAAACGCGCGAAGCCGCTGCGCGAGATGACGCTGGAAGAACTATCTTTGCGCGCTTATAAGATGACTTACGAGCAACTGCACGGAAGCAAGAGCAAGAAGGCGGCTAAGAGCAAAAAGTAAGTGCCGCGCAAATACCTCTTCGATACCAACATCATTACCGCCAAAGTCTTCGACGCCGTTAAATGTTTGCCCGCCGGCGAGCACTTTTCTTGCGTTGTGCTCGGCGAGGTGATGACGGCAGCGGACCCGAAGCCTTTTCGCGCTTACGTCGAAACGTGGAAGCGCGCGGAGAAAGAAAAGAAGTTGATCGCGCCGCACCCAGACGACTGGTTGCCTGCGGCGCGCATCCTTCACCTGCTGGCGCAGGCGCGCAAACGCGATGCGGGCGGCAAATCTTCCACGCGCACCACGGCGGCGAAGCAAGAGTTATTGGCCGACGTGCTAATCGCCCTCTCCGCCGCCCGCGCCGGTGTCGCCGTGGTCACGAACGATGGCGACTTTCAAGCGATTGAACGTCTCCACAGGAAATTACACGTCATCAGCGGCAGCGAGTTCTTCACCTAACGCTTTCTCTGAATCCCAATCTTCATCAGCAACTCCTTGAAGACGCCACAAGCGACCTATCGAGCAGATAGTTCTCGGTGAAGATGCTACGCCCGCCTCTTAAAGCCAATCTCGCGGCCTTGATTCAGATCGCCGATCATGGTTTGCCCCTCGCCGCCGCGACTGTGTAATAATCAGCCGTCGCAATCCACAAATCAGGTAAGCCTCTAATATTTCATGCCCGAGAGAGCCATTGAAGAATACACCGTCGCCGCCGAGCCTTATTACCTTGCGGTGTCTGAGGAGGTAGAGTTATTCGAGGCGGCGCACGCTTCGCGTCTGCCGGTGATGCTGAAAGGCCCGACGGGCTGCGGCAAGACTCGCTTTGTCGAACACATGGCTTGGCGCTTGGGCCGCCCGCTGATCACGGTGGCGTGCCACGAAGATTTGTCGGCGACCGACCTCGTGGGCCGCTTTCTGCTCGAAGGCGAAGAGACCGTCTGGCACGACGGGCCTCTCACTTCGGCCGTCCGCCACGGCGCGATCTGCTATTTGGATGAAGTAGTCGAAGCGCGTAAAGACACGGTCGTGATCATCCACCCGCTGACCGATGATCGACGGCGGCTGCCAATCGAAAAACGCGGCACCGTTTTGGACGCGCCGCCCGACTTTATGCTCGTCGTTTCTTACAATCCCGGTTATCAGTCGATTCTCAAAGACCTGAAACAATCAACGCGGCAGCGTTTCGTCTCGCTCGAATTCGATTACCCGCCGGCCGCGCTTGAAGCCGAGATCGTGGCGCGCGAAGGAGGCGTGGGCGAACAACTGGCGCGCGACCTCGTGCTCATCGGGCAGAAGATCAGAAACTTGCGCGGGCACGGGCTGGAAGAAGGCGTCTCGACGCGCCTGCTGATCTACGCCGCGCAACTCACCGCGCGCGGCATCCCGGCGGTCGCGGCGGCCGAAGTCGCGCTCTGTTCGCCGATCACTGATGACCGCGACTTGCAACGCAGCATCCGCGAGATCGTCACCACTGTCATCTAGAGGGTCGGGGGCCGGGGGCCAGTGAAAAACTGTCTTCACCCGACCCCTGACACCTGACACCCTTTGGAGTTCCCCGATGAGTCAGGAGTTCACTCAACACTATCTGGAAGACTCGCTGAAAGTCTTTCGCAACTACAAGCGGATGGCCGAGCAGTCATTCGCGCAGGTTTCGGACGAGGAGTTTTTCCGCGCCATCGATCCAGAGGCCAACAGCATCGCCGTCATCGTCCGGCACCTCGCCGGCAACATGCGCTCGCGCTGGACCGACTTTCTCAACACTGACGGCGAGAAACCCGACCGCCAACGCGACACCGAATTCGAGATGAATACGGAGACGACGCGCGCAGAGGTGTTGCGCTGGTGGGAAGAGGGCTGGCGACTGACCTTTGCCGCGCTCGAACCGCTCACGCCCGAAGACTTCGACCGCCCCATCACGATCCGCGGCGAGCCCTACACGGTCGTCATGGCGATCAACCGGCAGATCGCCCACTACGCCTCGCACATCGGGCAGATCATTTTGCTGGCGAAACACTTCAAGTCGGCCCAATGGGAATCGCTGAGCATTCCGCGCGGGCAGTCGGAGCAGTTCACCCAACGGATGCTGAAGGATGATAAGAGTTGAATACAGCATTTTCGGTTTTCGACGGCCCCAATTGACATCGGGCGAACGGAGCGCGTTGTGATCTCCCCGCAGGGGAGAAATTCAATAGCCGGGGCAACGCCCCCGGTCAGGAGCAACACACCGTTCGACCCTGAAAGGGTCGGATTCCGACGCGGACGGTTCAACCCTTTCAGGGTCGGAACTGTATGTGGCAGCTACCGGGGGCAATGCCCCCGGCTATTGAATATCGCCCTTTCAGGGCGGAACCGGCGGTCGTTTCAAGGTCATGGACGGACACGATCCGAACTCAAATCTGCCGGACGATGACGACGCGGCGACGGGGCAGACGCTCACGGCGCGCGCCCTGCGCGAACGCCTGCGCTCGATCAAAAGTTCGGGCGAGCGGCGAACGCTCTCTGGGCTGGCGCGCGGGCTGGGACGGCTGCCGGCGGATCGGGCGCGGGCGGCGCTGGAGGTGGGCGCGCAGTTGGCGAGTGTCAGCCTGCGCGCAGCCGCCGAGTTTTTGCGCGCGGCCCCGGCCGCGGCTCAGGCGCTCGACGCCGAAGAACTGCGCCAGTGGGGCGAACTCGGGCGGCGTCTGGCGTCGGCCGACGTGGAGACGGGGGTCCGGTTCTTCGCGGCGGAGGCCGAGTCTCTAGCCGCAATTCCGAATGGTGCGCGGGCGCGTCTCTTCCGCATCTGCGAGCGGCAACTCGTGCTCTCCACCTCGATCGCCGTCGAGACGTTTCAACGCGCGCCGCAACTCGCCGCGGTCGTCAGAGACGCCGCACTGCTCGCCCCCGCCTTTGAAGTGGCCGAAGAGATCGCGCGCCGCTCGGCCCGGCACAGCGCTGACTTTCTCGCCGCGACGCCGGCCGTCTTCGATCGACTGCAAGGAATCGAGGACAAAGGCGGCGTGCGGCAACAACCGGTGACGCGCGAGGCGATCGAACTGGCCGGGGCGTTCGCGGCGCGTGCCGGCGGAATCGCCGCCGACGTGTGGGTGGCGCTGCCCGAGGCGCTGGCCCGGTTGGACGCGGCCAAGTCGCTCTTGCTCTTCCGCACGGCCGAAGATTTTTTGGGGCGGGGGGGCGCGGCCGCGCTGCACGTCTTCGTCGCGGGCGGCGAAGCGCTGAGGCTTGTGCCGCAAGAGGTCTTCGCCGAGTGGACGGGGCTACTGCACGC
>JBOGOY010000180.1:0-6999 GCA_050748185.1 Pyrinomonadaceae bacterium | reverse complement strand
CTTCGAGGCAGCCATCCGCCGCGCCAAATCGCAACTTCGTCAGGATCGCAACGGCAGTCTCGATCAGCGCATCGCCGCGCTGCTCGATCAGTTGAAGGCCGAAACCAAATACGTCGAGCGCCTCGTCGTCAAGGCAGGCGGGCGCGTCTTCTTCCTCGACACCAAAGAGATCGACTGGATCGAGGCCGAGGGCAATTACGTCAACATCCACACGCCGCACAAATCCTTCCTCCTGCGCGAGACGATCAGCAATCTCGAAACGCAACTCGATCCCAAACAGTTCGTTCGCATTCACCGCTCGTCCATCGTCCGCATCGATCGCATCCGCGAGTTGCAGACGTGGTCGCACGGCGAGTATCGCGTCATCCTCCACAGTGGCACCGAACTGACGCTCTCGCGCAACTACCGCGACAACCTGCAAAGCGCACTCGGGAACAATCTCTGATCAGACAAAAATAAAAAACAGCGGGCGATAGGTAGTCAGCGGATCTGTTAATCAGCGCCGCGTGATGAGTGTCGCCCAATACCTCCGCACCGTCTTCATCGCTCGCCCGACGCCCCATCTGCAATGGCTGTGATCTCTTTTCCTTGAGGCCTTTTGCTTTTGCCTCCCGTCAGTCCCTTCCGTCACGGCGGCTTGCCCGTTCGTCACAAAGTTATTCGCGGGCGCGTTGCGTCCCCCTACAATTCCGCGTGACCGAAGGGACCACCAGACGGTGACAGCCGGGGCGCGCGGGGCAACAACAGCACGCGACCAGAGCCGGCCACCGATGACAATGCGACACGCGCCCTTCATTCTCCCCGGACGGCGCGGATCAAATTCGGAGCAGAAGCCCACCCACGAAAACCTGTCTTGAATCTCGCCCCGCGCGATTCGGGGGGCGATGTCACGAGCCATGAATGGGAGGCGCTGCGATGAGAAAAGAGTGTCGGGTGTTGTTGCTCACGTTGGTGGCGGTCGGTGCGACGCAATTCGTCGCGACGGCGTTTGACAGAGAGAAGATGGGGGAGGACGGGACGCACCGCGCCGAGCCGAAGCCGCGCGATCCGGCCGCCGTCCCTGACGCGGTCAGGCCGTCGCCCGCAGGGGCGCTGATGCCTGCCCCATTGGAACCCGCAGGCAAGGATCAAATCTTCTGGTCGGCTTACTATGATGTGTTCCGACTCCTGAGCGAGGACAACCCGTGTAGCCGTTTCTACGGGGGCAGCGCCGGGGCGCTGAAAGTCTTCAATGCGCTGGCGAATCAGTTGGAGCGAGCCTCTTTCAACGATCCTGAGATGGGGGCGCGCATGGACGGTTACATCACCAACGTGAAGAGCGCGGCGACGGGACTGACGTACCGTATGTTTGACAGGGCGACGCTCAATGCCGATGGGGCGTTCTACCACAGCAGTTTCAGCGCTCGGCGGAGATTGTCGCCGGTCGGCCGTTACCGGGCCGGGACGCGGCCGGCGCGGGCGCTCATCCTGCTCCACGAACTGGGCCACCTGATGCACGGCGAGAAGGATAACGAGTGGTTACTGCCGAACGACGGCGGCAACCCGATGGTGAGCGAGCGCAACACGGCCCTCGTGGAAGGCAAGTGTCGAAAACAACTCGCGGGGCTGGAAGACGAAGCCCAGCCTGAAAATCTGGATTGGAAAAAATTGGCGGCCAATGCGGGCGCCGGACAGTCGCGCTGATTTAACTTTGGGGGCAAGACAGCAACGGGGCGGCATGAAAGCAGATCGCCGCGCAGCAGACGCTGACAACACACGGAGGTGGCAAGGTGAACGACACGATGACGATGAAACGGTTCGACAAGGCTAGCGGGCTCGAGGCTGCGGAGCGCGCGGAAAACAGCTTGGAAAAGCAACCGTCCGACGCGGGGGCGGGTCTCCGGCTGGAAGTCGTCAGCGAGTTGGCGTCGGCCCTCTCCCGCGAAGTCGAGGCGATGAAGGAGACCCGGCCGCCGGACGTGACGCGCCGCATCAATCTGCTCAAAGAGGTGCGCCGGTTCGAGATCAACCTGATCCTGAGCGCGCTCGCGCACACCAGCGGCCACCAGACGCGCGCCGCTCAACTGCTCGGCGTCAAGATCACTACCTTGAACGCGAAGATTAAGCGTTACGGCATTGAGCCGGAGCGTTACATGTCGATCCCCGCTGACGCGGTCGCGGAGCGCGCCGCCTAATGGCGCTCGCAAGAGCGCGTTCGTTACCTGTGAGTGGACAGAAGGGGGAGAACTTGGAATGTCGCGTTTGACGGCTCGGATGCCAGAAAGAAATAGCCGGTACGGCCGCGCCTACTCCCCGGCGGCCCGTGGCGCGGCAGCGCTCAACTGGTCCGGTCAGGACGAAGGCGAACGCCAGCCGCATTTCCGCCTGTTGCCACAGGCTGAGGCGGAAGCAGCGCCCGCGCCCGAGGAGGCGTTGGCCCCTGACGCACAGACGTTGCCCTCGCTGGCGACCGCCAACGATGCGCGCGAGGCCGTCAGATATCTGCGTAAAAAACCCGCGGGCATCACGCCGGTCGAGGCGGCCGGGACGGTGAAGAAACCCCTGTTCGATCCGCGCAAGATCGCGGCCTACGAATTCTGGGGCATCGTCACCCGCGAGGGCGAGCGCCTCAGTCTCAGTGCGTTCGGGCGAGAGTTCGCGCGCGTGCTCGATCCCGAGGCGCAACTTTTCCGGCGCGTGCTCGACCGCGTCGGTCCCTACCGCGCGGCGCTCGCGTGGATCGGCGGGCGGGGCGGCGAGGTGGTGACGCACGCCGAGGTTGCCGCCTTCTGGCGCGAACATGGCGCGGGCGCGCACGAAGGCTTGGACGACCGCGCGCTCGATGCCGGCGTCCTCAGTTTCTTTCACCTCTGCCACGCGGCGGGGTTGGGGCTGCTGACAATTGGCAAGCGCGGTCAACCGGCGCGCCTGCGTGTCGAGCGCGAAGAGCTTGAGCTATTCGTCGCCGGCGACGCCGCTCGGGAAATACGGGCGGAGCAGGACGCGACGGACGGGGCCGGAGTGAAGGCAGCGGCCGACAGCGATCCGTCATCCATGCGGCGAAACGGCGAGACGCCGCGCGCGGCCGCAGGGCGCCTGCGCGTCGGCGTCACGGTCCCTTCGGGCGGCGCGCGGCTGGCACGGCGGATTCAGGAGACGATCGCTTTAGCCGACGTCGAAGCCGAAGTGAACGAACGGGAACCGGGCGCGGGCGCGTGGCCGGGCGGTTATGGGTTCGACCGCTTGCGCGAGTATCAGGCCGGATTGTTCGTGATCACGGCCGAAGACTTCGGGCGCGAAGAACTGCTCGTCGAACTCGGCGCGGCGCTGGCCCTGTACGAGCGGCGCGTGATCCTGCTGTTGTGGGACCAACGGGCGTCCGCCGCGGTCCCGGCGGGCCTCAGAGAACTGCCCTGTTGCGCTTTGGATGGCGGCGAGTTGACGTGGGAAGCGGGCGTGCAACTGTTGCGGGCCTTGAAGAAGTTTACGGCTTGACCGGCCGGCGACATTAAGTCGAGCGGCCGGCAACTCGGACGGGCGCGCGGTCAGCACGGAGAGCGGATGACTCGTGCTGTTCATGCGCCCGTCCGTAGTTTCAGGCGGTCGCACATGCCCATTAATAACTTTCGATTAGCAACTCGCGGCCGGTGGCGCGAGGTGTTCCTTCGTAAGGGGACCAGTGCGATGAAGCTCTTATTTATTTTGCTGTTGGCCGTCATCTCTGTACCTCAGGCCGTGCGGGCGAAAGAGCCGAACGATTCGCTTCCTCGACAGGTGCACTGGGGCGCCTCGGTCGCCGTCACCGGCAACGAACCCAAAGCCATCGTCCGGCGGGTGAGGCCTGACTCGCCGGCGGAGCGGGCAGGGCTCAAACCCGGCGACGTGCTGCTGGAAATCAACGGGAAGAAGCCGACCGATCAGCGCTCTTATGACGCGCTGTTGAAGTCCACGCGCGCCGGTGAGGCGGTCGCTCTGCGCGTCTCGCGTGAAGGCCAAGTGCTCGGCGTGCGACTGACGCCCGTCCTGTTGCCGAAAGAAGTGTTCAAGGGCGTCGAGGTGCTGCACGACTCGGTTCTGACCGAGCGCGGGCACCGCGTCCGCACGATCATCACCCGGCCGGAAAACGCTCGGGGGCGACTGCCCGCGGTGCTGCTCGTCTCTTGGCTGTCATGCAACTCAGTCGAGTGGCCGCTCGGCCCGCCGTTCGGCATCGCGAAGGTCATGCACGGCCTCGCGGAGAAATCAGGCTTTGTGTTGATGCGGGTGGAGAAGCCCGGCGTCGGCGACAGCGAAGGCCCCGATTGTTCCGACAACGATCTCCGAGCCGACATGGCGGCCTACCGGGCCGCGCTTCAGGCTTTGAAAAAGTATGATTTCGTGGACCCTGACAACGTCTTCCTGTTCGGGTCCAGTTTGGGCGGCGCGCTCGCGCCCGTCATCACACGGGGCGAGAACGTTCGCGGGCTGATCGTGTCGGGCGGGTTCACCAAGACGTGGTACGAACACATGCTGGAGATCGAGCGGACGCGCCTCGCGCTGCTCGGCCGGACGCCCGCGGAAGTCAACGAAGCGATGCGTGGCTACACCGAGTTTTACTCGATGTACCTCAATCAGAAACTCACCCCCGCCGAAGTGAGCCGGCAGCGTCCGCAACTCGCTAAGCTGTGGGAAGACGAACCCGAGCGTCAGTACGGCCGCCCCGCCGCCTTCTACCATCAGGCACAAGAGCTAAACGTCGAAGCCGCTTGGGAGCAAGTCTCCGTCCCGGTGCTTATCATCTACGGCGAGTATGACTGGATCATGAGCCGCGCGGATCACGAACTCGCCGCACAGATCGTCAATCGCCGCCGGCCCGGCCACGCGCGCTTGGTGATCGCGCCGAAGACGAGTCACTCTTTGGACGTTTACGAAAGCATGGAGAAGGCTTTCAAAGAGGAAGGGGCCAAGTTCGACGACAGCTTGACCACGCTCATCATCGACTGGCTGAAAGAGCATCGCCGCGCGTGAAACTCACCGGCGAAAAGGTGAGCACTCAGTAACACGACTCTGATCTGGAGCGCGGCACAAGGTCAGCCCGGTAGATCTAAGATACCGGGATTGAGGGCTACATCCGTTTCCTTGAGCGCGAAGACGAGCCGGCCAAGACCGTGATCGTGCAAGTTAAATCGGGCAAAGTCTCTTCGCGCGACATCCGCGATCTGGTCGGCGTGCTTGACCGTGAAAAGGCGGCCATCGGCGTCTTTCTCACCTTGCAGCCGGCAACCAAAGACATGACGAAGGAAGCCGTCAGCGTTGGCTTCTACAAGTCGCAGTGGGGCAACTTCCCGCGCTTACAGATTCTTACAGTTGAAGACCTCTTGACCGGAGCGGCGACGGTGCAATACCCGCGCCTGAACGCCGCCACCTTCAAGCGAGCCGAGCGCCAGCGCAGAGAGCAAACCGGCATGTTTTAGCCGCTTGAATTGATAGCGCCTACAATCAGCAAGTCTCAGGCAGAGGCGGCGTGTTCACACTTCAAATCCGAAATGCTCAAATGCTCATCCCTTATACTCGTGTTTTACCAATTCAAGCAGCCATCGGTAGCTGCACATCATTGGCATGATTAGCCGCTTCAATTTTGCGGTACTTTCTCGGCGCGACACCGTGCAGCGCAAGAGCCGCAAAATCATCCGCCTGAATATCCAGATGATTGGCCAGCCGCCCTGCCGTAGAGACCGCCTTTCTGTCCCACGGTCCCATCGCCAGCGGCTCACACGCCGCGGCCAGTGCTTTCAGCACCGAGCCACACCACAGCGCCAAGCTGATGCGTCGCTCCACGGCGCCCTCACTCCACGCTCTGGGCATCTCCATCGCGCACGTCCTTTGGGCGACAGAGAAGTTGGTCTCCACGGGCCACCGGTGTCCAGAGGCGGCTCTGATCTCAACGGTCGTCAACTCTTGGGCCGTCGTCCCGACCAACAGCGGGCGCTTGAAGGCCGGGTCATCAACCCGCACGACATCAATGAGCGTCCGCGGAGCCCGCGCAAAGTGCAAGTTGTTCCATCTCCTGACGCGCCCCTCGCGCCCCTCGCTCAGGCTGGTCACGTCTTGGTCGGCGCGGCCTTCCGGACGCTTCGCGCCCGGATGCAGGACGGGGCCGTGCCGCCGCGGGGGGCGACCCCGCTGCCCACGCCGGTTCGCACGGGGTGCGCGGCGCAAAGAGACGTTGCGGCGCTACCGCCCCACCAGCGCAGCGCGCTCAGTCGCCTGCTCGAATTGCGTGACGGTGGCGATCCGGGCGTCCACGCTCAAGAGACGCGGCTCAAGGCTTTCCGGCAGGTCAGCACAGATTTTGGCGACCGCCTCCTCACAGGTCGCGCCGAAGCGGGCGCGGCGCACCAAGCCGACACGCACCCCGCCAATAAACGCCACGCTGGTGAACACGGCGACGAGGTTGGCTTTGACCGCGCGCCCGGCCCGATGGCAGTAGCCTTCGCCGAGCAGGCCACAGCCGGTGCCGGCTCTCAGGCGCGCGATGGTCGAGCGCGTCAACGGCGTGGACGCTGCGGTGCTGAGTACCCAAGCGCACCGGCTCGACCGGCAGATGAGCCATGCACCAAGTGAGCGCACCATCAAAGAGCGTATCGAGCGAGAGCCGGCCGCGCGCCATGGCCCGCTCGACGCGGTGCCAGCCCCAACGCAGCTGCACCACGTAGGGCCGGGCAGCCCGCGCCAAGCTCCCCCGATGCTGAACGAGTTGGCCGGTCATCATCGTTATGAGCACGACGCCGATAAAGGAGGCCGTCCCGACGGGCAAAGGCTGGATCAGGTTGTTGACGACGCTGGCCGCCAAGTACCTTGGCTGTGCAGTCAGTTGGAGAGTTGCCTTGTTTGGTTTGGACACTTGGCAAGCATCTCAAAACCTGACTGCTTTTTGCTACTCAATTGGTAAAACTCGAGCTTTATCTGTACAACTAGACTGCAGCGTTGTTTTGCGGCTCCGGCCGCCTGATGTGCGGTGAGGCTCGGCCTCACCGAGAG
>JBOGOY010000179.1:0-7010 GCA_050748185.1 Pyrinomonadaceae bacterium | reverse complement strand
GCGCAGTCCCTGTCTTTGATTCGGGCAAAAAAGGCGGCGCGACCTCAGGCTCTGATGTAAGGGCGACGAGATCGATCCACAAGTCATCCGGCGCGCTGCTCGGACGAACCTCTGCTTGGTCTTCCACCACGGGGGCACCGCCGAGCGGTAGCATGGCAGGCGGTGTCGCTGGCACGCCCACAGACGGCAGCGCACTTGGCGCCAACTCAAGTTCATCGGTGCAGGCTTTCCCGCTCGGCGGCGCTTCGACAAAGGCGGGTGGGAACTGTGCCGGCGGCGGCATCTGGGCCGGGACGTTCGTCTCGAAAATTGTCTCCGTTGGTCCCGTAGGCTCGATCGCTTCGGCCGCGCTGCGGCGGGTCGCGTAAGACCGCTCTTCACTTGTGACGGGCCGTGTCGCAGAGTTGACCGTCGCAGCGTCGTCGATACGGGCCGGCATCAGTGTCGCCGCAGCCTCGTTTGCGTTAACTGACTCATGAGCGTGTGCGGCGGCCGGGCGCACGGGCGTGGACTGTGGTTGACGCTTTCGACGCAGCAAGACCAGTAACCCGACACATGTTAAGAGTAAAGTTGCGGCCACCAGAGGCCAAAAGCGCGCAAACATCAGACGCAAGGAACGACTCCGAGGCGCGGTTTCAGGCTGAAGGGTGGGAACAGCGATGGGTGTTGCCTGCGGCGGCGGCGCGACCTGTCCACCAGAGGTGACTTGGGACGACGAAGATTCGGCGCCCGCGACCTCGGGTAGAGGTTCGGCTGGAGCTACTGTCGTAGGATTAACCGCCGGCAGAGCCGCCGGCGCGTCGGCCGACGCCTGCGCGCCGGTGTCCGGCCGCGGCGCGGACCTTTTAACGGGGACGGGGGGCATGTCGAGCCTGTCCTGCCTCGCCGTCGCAGGGTTCACAGCCACAGGGGCAACGCCCGTGTTGTTCTCGCCCGATGTGAGTCCGTCGGCGTTAAACTGGACTTCGAGTCGGTCGCCGCGGCTGGCGACACGCGCCGACGCGCCGGGCCGCAACTTGAACGACAGTACCGCGTCCTGCCCGCGCCGCTCCACCTTCGCGTCCTCAAAGCCGCGCCCGCTCAAGTCGCCACCCAGCGCATCAGCTTCGGCCCGCGGGACCACGACGAAAAATCGATCACCGCTGCGGTACGACATGTAATCCTTGAGCGCACCGCCCTCACCCGTGATCGTGACATTGGTCCCTCGGGGCGTGCTTTTGCTCGTCACGCCTTTGAGCCGGCGCGAGTTGCGCTTAGGGGCCGGCGGGGGCGTGGCACTCTGCGCCGCTTGGATTGTCGGAGCGAAAGGGCGTGCGGCGGGCTGGCCGAGCACGGGAAGAAACGACATCGCGCACAGGGCGAAGACGACAGGCACGGCACGCGCGGGCCGCGATAATATGAGGATAAATTGCATCATTCTGCGGCGCATGTCTGAAGAGCGGGTGGGCCGGGCGGCTTGCGAGGCTGCGGCTTTACTAATTTAGTGTGGCGGGGGCGCGTTTGTCGAGAGTTGTATGTAAACGGCAAGGGGACGGGTTTCGTGTTTGAGCGCGAGGGCGGCGCGGCGGAGTGCCCGGACCGGGGCAAGCTTAACGCTCGTCGCTGAACTTATAGCCGATGCCCCAGACGGTCAGGACCATGAGCGGGTTCTCGGGATTCTCTTCGATTTTGGCGCGCAGGCGGTTGATGTGCGAGTCGATCGTGCGATCGTAGCCCTCGTAAGAGTAGTCCCAAATTTTTTCCAACAGGTATTTCCGCGGGAAGACGCGACCCGGGTTCGAGGCAAAAAGTTTAAGCAACTCGAATTCCTTCGGGGTCAACTCGACCAGCCGCTCGCCGACCGTCACCTCGCGCTTGGCGGGATCGATGCGGAGTTTGCCGCGTAGGATCGGGGCGTCCTCGCCCGCGCTCTCGGTGCGGGACGCCGCCTGCACGCGCCTGAGCACGCTCTTGATCCGCGCCTCCAGTTCGCGCAGCGAGAAGGGTTTCGTGATGTAGTCGTCAGCGCCCATCTCCAGACCGAGGACTTTGTCCACCACATCGTCCTTCGCCGTCAACATCAGGATCGGGATGTAGGATGCCTTCTCACGCAACTCGCGGCAGACGGCGAGACCGTCCATCTTCGGCAGCATCAGGTCGAGGACGACGGCGTCGGGCCTCTCGTTCAGCGCCGCCTGCACGCCTGACACACCATCCTCGGCCGTGGTCACGCTGTAGCCCGCGCGCGCGAAGTACTCTTTGATCGCCGTCGAGATGTTCTCATCGTCTTCGATCACAAGCAGCGCGATCTTGCGCTCGCCGGCAGTCGGCTCCTGAGACACAGCTTTGTTTGTTGCTGACTTGGCGCTCATGCAGTGTTTAGTTCCGAAACTTATAGAGAGAGAAGAGATGTCGCAGGCCGTTAAACCCGCGCCGGCGGCCGCGCCGCCAAACGGCGTGGAATATATCAGGACAGCCGCGCCTAACTCAAGCAACATGTGTTGTCTCTCCGAAGCGCGGGGCTTTGTCGGGGTCGTGTGAACGGCCGCTCTTGCCTCCGGCCGCGGGCGGACAGTATAAGTGTCTCAGGAAAGTGCGGCGAGACGGACGTGCGGCGCGAAGCGTTTCGCGCCCGACATTCCGGCCGCGGCCCGAAGCTTCGGCAAACTCTACACAAATCACTTTTAGTCTTCGCTAAACATTCAAAACACTGCTATGACGCCAGAAGAAAGACACCAACTGATCGCGCAATACGAGGCCGGTTATGACGAAGTGAGCCGGAGCCTCGCAGGCTTTAATTCCGAACATCTCACGGCGCGGCCACTCGCCGGCCAGTGGAGCGCCTGTGAGATTGTGCAACACCTCGCCGACAGCGAGATGACCAGCGCGCTCCGGTTGCGCCGCCTGCTCGCCGAGGAGCGCCCCGTGATCCACGGCTACGATCAAGACGGGTACGCTACACGCCTCAGCTACAACGCCCGCGACCTTGCGCCCGCGCTCGAAGCTTTCCGCGGCGCGCGTGCGACCACCGCGCAAATCCTCGCCACGATGGCCGAAGACGACTGGCAGCGCGAAGGCTGGCATACCGAACACGGCCGCTATACGCCCGAAGACTGGCTCCGCATCTACGCCGCACACGCGCACAATCACGCCGCGCAGATCACGCGGCTGAAGGAATTAGTAAGCAGTGAGAACGGTGAGCAGTGAACAGTCTCGCGGATAATTTCAATCCTACAAATTGGATGCGCCTCACCCACGGGCGGCTTTTATCTGCTCACCGCTCACTGCTTACTGCTCACCGCTCTCACTGTTTCTTGACAAAGCCGCGCGCGCTTAGCACAATCGCCGCCGCCCCTTGAGCTTTTCCCGAACGGCCTGCATTCACAAATCAATCATGAACGGCCAGACATCCCCGGTTAGTGAAACGTCTCTGGAAGGCCTGTCGCTTCTGCGACGCGGCAAAGTGCGCGACGTGTACGAGGTGGACGACACACACCTCCTGATCGTCGCGACTGATCGCATCTCCGCCTTCGACTGCATCCTGCCCACCCAGATCGCGCGCAAGGGCGAAGTGCTGACGCAAATCTCGCGCTTCTGGTTCGAGCGCCTCGCGCCCTTCGCCCCGCACCATTTAATCGCGACCGAAGTTGAAGCGATGCCCGAGGGCGTGCGCCGCCACGCGGACACGTTACAACGCCGCTCAATGCTGGTCCGGCGCACCGAGGTGTTCCCCGTCGAGTGCGTCGTGCGCGGCTACCTTGCCGGATCGGGATGGAAAGACTATCAACGGACGGGCGAGATTTGCGGCCGACGCCTGCCCGCGGGGTTGCGCGAGTCGGAGAAACTGCCGGAGCCGATGTTCACCCCCTCGACCAAGGCCGAAGAGGGACATGACGAGAACATCGACGAGGCGCGGATGGTCGAGATCGTGGGCGCGGAGGCGACACAAGAGTTGAAATCGAGATCGCTCAAGCTCTACCGCGAAGCTGAAGCCTACGCACGCACACGCGGGATCATTATCGCTGACACCAAATTTGAATTCGGGCTTGATCGAGAGGGCCGGATTCGGCTGATCGACGAAGCGCTCACCCCCGACTCTTCGCGCTTCTGGCCGCTCGACAGCTACGAGGCCGGACGACCGCAGCGATCTTTCGACAAGCAATATGTCCGCGATTATCTGGAGACGCTCGCGTGGGACAAGCGTCCGCCCGCGCCGTCGCTTCCCGCCGAAGTAGCCGCCGTCACTACCGCGCGTTATCTGGAAGCCTACCGCTTACTTACGGGCCGCGATCTTTGGCAAACAGTGGTCAATGGTCAGTAACCAGTGGTCAGTGTTTTGTGATGCCATCCGACTACTGATTACCGACCACCGACTACTGTTTTGCGCTCGCGCTACCTGACCGAATGCCGGCGCTAGCCGCGCTGTGGTCTAAAGCTTGAACATCTTGTATTCCGCCCGCTGGAGAAGCCAATGCAACTGCGCGCAAGACTTGAAGCCCTGATTGACGAGATGCTCGACGGACGAATCATGCTCGACGAGGCACTGGCGGAATTCGAAAAGCTCTACATTCAGAAGGCACTCGCTCGGCACAAAGAGCACCTGTCGCGCACCGCCTCGACCCTTGGCATCCACCGCAATACGCTCTCCAAGCGTGTCGCTTCCTATCGAACCGTCGAGTGCTCCAAAAATTCCCATCCTAAACCTCGCCGCAAACCTTAAAACCCCTCTGTCCCTACGCACCGTCGGTTGACAAAGGAACCTCGAACAGATAGTTTTAGCACTCGCCGCCGGGGAGTGCTAAAACTGAGACCCGATATGAATTTACAGCGTTAGGATTCACTATCGGGTTGCGCCTCTTGTTGTCAGATTCCCTGAGTGCGAGACAATTTTTGTTATCTTCGCAGTTTCTCAGTTAATTGAAACCCGCTTATCAGTGGGTGAAACATCTGGAAGGAGTGTTAATGGCTACTAACATCAGACCCTTGCACGACCGTGTCATCGTGCGTCGCGTTGAAGAAGGTGAACAAGTTCGCGGCGGGATCATCATCCCCGACACCGCGAAGGAGAAGCCGCAGGAAGGCGAAGTGATCGCCGTCGGCGAAGGCAAGTACAAGGAAGACGGCACCCGCCAGTCGCTCGACGTGCGGGCCGGCGACCGCGTGCTCTTCGGCAAGTACAGCGGCTCGGAAATCAAGCTCGACGGCGAAGAGTTTCTGATCATGCGCGAGGACGAGATCCTCGGCGTCATTGAGCGCGCCGGCGCGCAGGCTGGCGGCAAGAAGGGCGGCAAGTAGTCTGTCACGGACTACGCGGCCGCTTTTTCCTTTGTGTCCAAGTTTAAAGATTGAAGTTTGAAGAGAGGATTAGAGTTATGGCTAAGCAAGTCATTCACGGTGAGGAGTCGCGCGCGGCGATCCTGCGCGGCGTCAACCAACTCGCCGACGCGGTCAAGATCACGCTCGGCCCCAAGGGGCGCAACGTCGTCCTCGACAAGAAATTCGGCTCGCCGACGATCACGAAAGACGGCGTGACAGTGGCGAAAGAGATCGAGCTTAAGGACTCTCTCGAGAATATGGGAGCGCAGATGGTGCGCGAAGTGGCGTCGAAGACCTCTGACATCGCAGGCGACGGCACGACCACGGCAACCGTGCTCGCGCAATCTATTTTCAAGGAAGGCGTCAAGACGGTCGCGGCGGGCGCGAACCCGATGGCCCTCAAGCGCGGCATTGACAAGGCCGTGACGCGCGTCGTCCAAGAGATCACGCGCCTCTCGAAGCCGGTCAAGGGCGAGATGATCGCGCAGGTGGGCACGATCTCGGCGAACGGCGACAAGACGATCGGCGAGTTGATTGCCGAGGCGATGAATAAGGTCGGCAAGGACGGCGTGATCACCGTCGAAGAATCGCGCACGCTCGAGACCTCGCTCGAAGTCGTCGAAGGGATGCAGTTCGACCGCGGTTATCTGTCGCCCTACTTCGTCACTGATCCGGAGCGCATGGAAGCGGTCATCGAAAACCCGCTGATCCTAATCAACGAGAAGAAGATCAGCTCGATGAAAGATCTGCTGCCGCTGTTGGAACAGGTCGCCAAGATGGGCAAGCCGATGCTGATCATCGCGGAAGACGTCGAAGGTGAAGCGCTGGCGACGCTCGTCGTCAACAAGCTGCGCGGCACGTTGAACGTCGCGGCGGTCAAGGCTCCCGGCTTCGGTGATCGTCGTAAGGCGATGCTTGAAGACATCGCGATCATGACCGGCGGCAAAGTCATCTCGGAAGACCTCGGCATCAAGCTTGAAAACGTGCAAGTCTCTGATCTGGGTCGCGCCAAGAAAATCACGATTGACAAAGACAATACGACCATCGTGGACGGCGCTGGCAAACCCGAAGACACGGCGGGCCGCGTTAAAACCATCAAGGCGCAGATCGAGGACACCACTTCTGACTACGACCGCGAGAAGTTGCAGGAACGTCTGGCGAAGTTAGTCGGCGGCGTCGCGGTGATCCGCGTCGGCGCGGCCACCGAGACCGAGTTAAAAGAGAAGAAAGCGCGCGTCGAGGACGCGATGCACGCCACGCGCGCGGCGGTCGAGGAGGGCATCGTCCCCGGCGGCGGCGTCGCGCTGGTCCGTGCGGCGAAGGCGCTCGACAAGTTCCGCGCGAACGAGGAAGGCGAAGGCGACCCCGACGAGCAGATCGGCGTCTCGATCGTCCGACGCGCGCTCGAAGAGCCGCTCCGGCAGATCGTGCAGAATGCCGGTAAGGAAGGCGCGGTGATCGTCGAGAAGGTGCGCGAGAACAAGAAGGAAAATTACGGCTTTAACGCCGCGACCGAGCAGTTCGAAGATCTCGTCGAATCCGGCGTGATCGACCCGGCGAAGGTGACGCGCTCCGCGCTGCAAAACGCCGCGTCCATCGCCGGCTTGATGCTGACCACCGAGGCGCTTGTCTCCGAGTTGCCCGACGACGACAAGACCCCGGCGATGCCCGGCGGCATGGGCGGCGGCATGGGCATGTAATCGACACTCAATTAC
>JBOGOY010000178.1:0-7014 GCA_050748185.1 Pyrinomonadaceae bacterium | reverse complement strand
GCGCTGCACGTCGGCTTCACGCCGCTCAGGGGCGGCGGCTACCCCGGCTCTCTGCTCGGCGTCTTCTCCGCCCTCCGGCAGATGATGTACGACGCGCAGCGCTACCGCGAGGCGCAGGCGATTTATGAAAAGAACCCGCGCGGCGTGCGCCGGCCCGAGCAGGATAAGTCGCTCGAAGCGTTGCTGCCGGTGCTCGCGCGCCAAGTGCCGGTCGTGATGCTCGCCAACACCGAGCGCGAGATTCGGCGCGCGCTCGATCTGGCGCAGGAGTTCAACCTGCGGCTCGTCGTCGCGGGCGGCGGCGAGGCGTGGAAGGCGGCCGACCGGCTGAAGGCGCAGAACATCCCTGTGCTGCTGACCTTGAACTTCCCGAAACGCTTGACGGCCAGTTCGCCCGAGGCCGACCCCGAGACGATGCGCGTGCTGCGCGATCGCGTGGACATGCCGAAGGGCGCGGGCCGACTCGCCGCGGCGGGCGTCCAGTTCGCCTTCCAGTCCGGCGGGCTGACCAACATGGCCGACTTTTTGAACAACGCCGCGAAGACCGTCGAAAACGGTCTCTCAAAGGACGAAGCCTTGCGCGCAATGACCTCGCGCCCGGCCGAGTTCTTCGGCCTCGGGAATCAACTCGGCACCATCGAGACGGGCAAGATCGCCAACCTGACGGTCGTGCGCGGTGACTTGTTCGATAAGAATCGCCGCATCGCGCACGTCTTCATTGACGGCCGACCCGTCGATCTCAAACCTGCGGCCGTCGCCGGGCAGGGCATGAACGCCTCGGGCACGTGGGCGCTGCGCGTCAGGTTCGAGGGCAGGCCCGAAGCCGGCGTGACACTGACGCTCAGACAGGAGGGCGAGCGACTGAGCGGCGCGATCGCGGGCGACTTCGGTTCGGCGCAGATCGCCAACGCTTCGGTCGGACAGACGGGCGACCTCAAGTTCACTGCGAACATCACGACGCCCGCGCAGACCACCGAGGCCACCTTCAGCGGCACTGTTCGCGGCGAAGAGATGAGCGGCACGGTCACGTTTCCCGGCGGCACGCCCGGCTCTTTCAGCGGCACGCGGCAGGGTGGTGGCGCTCCCCAAGCGCCGCCCACAGGCCAGCGACAGAGCCCGCCGAACGACGCGACCCCGCCTTCAGCCGCAGGAGCGGGCATCGATCTCACGGGGACGTGGACGCTTCAGATCGCCATCGAAGGCCAGACCATCCCGGCCACGCTGACGCTTCGGCAATCAGGCTCGACGCTGACGGGCACATTAAGTAGCGTCTTCGGTTCGTCCGAAATCAGCGGCACGCACGGGGCCGACGGCTTCCGCTTTACGACGACCGTCAACATCGACGGGCAGCCCACCTCGGTCAGTTTTTCCGGCACGGTCGCGGGCGGCAACCAGATCAGCGGTTCCGCCACGTCGGCCCTCGGCGCGGCGTCCTTCACGGGAACAAAACCTCAGTGATGTGTGACAGGTAACAGGTGACAAGAGAAAGACCCTGCTTCTTCCTGTCACTTGTCACCCATCACCTGTCACCGTTTTTGGAGATGCATATGAGAAGAATAATCGCACTCTTGATTTCGTTCGCCGTGCTGGCTCCGGCGGCCGCCTTGGCGCAGACGGCGCGCGAGTCTGGCGCGCCGCCGCCGCAGCAGCAGCAAGCGCGCGAGACTTTAATCCGCAACGCGACGATCCTGACCGTCACGCGCGGGACGCTCCGCAACGCGGACCTGCTCATCCGCGACGGCAAGATCGCGGCCATCGGCCCGAACTTGAGCGCCGCGGCGGCGGGCGCGCGCGTGCTCGACGCGACCGGCAAATTCGTGATGCCGGGCATCGTGGACGCGCACTCGCACTCGATGTCCGACGCGATCAACGAGGGCTCGCTCGCCGTCACCTCGATGGTCCGCATCCGCGACATCTTGAACCCCACGGCGATCAACCTCTACCGCGCGCTCGCCGGCGGCACGACGACGTTGAATCTCCTGCACGGCTCGGCCAACCCGATCGGCGGCCAGAACGCCGTCGTCAAGATCAAGTACGGCCGCCCCGCCGAAGAATTCATCTTCCCCGGCGCGCTGCCCGGCATCAAGTTCGCGCTCGGCGAGAACGTCAAGCGCGCAAGCCAAGTCAACATCCCCGGTCTCAGCCAGCCGCGCCGGTATCCGGCGACGCGCATGGGGCAGGAAGAAGTGATCCGCGACGCCTTCACGCGCGCGCGCAATTACAAGCGCGCGTGGGACGATTACCGTGCCGCCTCAGCCCGCGGCGACAAAGCGGCGATCCCGCCGCGCCGCGACTTGCAACTCGATCCGATGGTCGAAATTCTCGAAGGCAAGCGACTGGTCCACGCCCACTGCTACCGCGCCGACGAGATCGTAATGGTGCTGAACCTCGCCGACGAATTCGGCTTCAAGATTAAGACCTTGCAACACGTCCTCGAAGGCTACAAAGTCGCGCCCGAGATCGCGCGCCACGGCGCGGGCGCGTCGCTCTTCGCCGACAACTGGGCCTACAAGATCGAGGCCTACGACGCTATTCCCTATGCCGCCGCGATGTTGACGCGCGCCGGCATCAACGTCTCGCTCAACTCCGACTCGGACGAGCGCGCCCGCCGCCTCAACATCGACGCCGCGAAGATGATGAAGTACGGCGGCCTGACCGAAGAAGAGGCGTTGAAACTGATCACCATCAACCCGGCGCTCCAACTCGGCGTGCAGGATCGCGTCGGCTCGCTCGAAGTCGGCAAGGACGCAGACCTCGCCGTCTGGACCGGCCACCCGTTCAGCGTCTATTCGCGCGTCGAGACGACGTTTGTGGACGGCGAAGTTTTCTTCGACCGCCAGCAAGACCTCGCCCGCCGCGAAGAACTAAAGCGTGAGCGCGAAGAACTGGAAAAGGCCGAGGCCAACCAGCCGCCCGGCGAAGGCGCGCGCCCCGCCGGAGCCCCGCGCGGACGCCGCCCGGCGCACAGACACGACGACGTGAACTTCGGCGAGGAGGTGGACCACCGATGAAAGGCGAAAGGCGAAAGGCGAAAGGCGAAAAGGTGAGCGGGAGGGCGAAGCTGCATTCTGGCCTCGTCTTCTTCACGGCTGTGTGTCTCAGCGGCGTGATGTTTTTAAACGCCGCGGCGCAGCAGGCTTCGAGCCAGATGGGGATGGCCTTCATGTCCGGGACGCCGGGGACGTTCGTCATCCGGGGCGCGCGGATCGTCACCGTTTCGGGGGCCGACATCGAGAACGGCTCGGTCGTCGTCCGCGACGGGAAGATCGAGGCGGTCGGCCAGACGGTGCGCGTGCCCTCGGGCGCGCAGGCGATTGACGGGCGGGGGCTGACCGTCTACCCCGGCATGATCGACCTCGGCACGGCGATGGGTCTCGTCGAAATTCCGCAGGGCGCGAACGCGACCGTGGACACCGCTGAGGTGGGTGAGATGAACCCGAACGCGCGCGCCATCCACGGCGTCAACCCGCATAGCGCGCACGTCGCGGTGACGCGGGTCAACGGCGTGACGAGTGTGCTGACGTTGCCGCAGGGCGGGATGATTTCGGGGCAGGCGGCGTTCATCAACCTGCTCGGCGCGACGCCGGCCGAGATGGCCGTTACGCCCGCGGCCGCGCTCGTCATCAACTTCCCGCGCGTCGCGTTGGGCGGCGGAGGCGGCTTCCTCGCTTTCCTCCTCCAGCAACAACAGCAAGCGCCAAACGTCACCGAGGCGCTCCAGCAGCGCGACCGGCAGGTCGAGCAGATTCGCAAGATGTTGCGCGACGCAGAGGCCTACGGCCGAGCGGTGGACGCCGCCGCGCGGGATCAGTCAATCCCGCGTCCCGATGTGGACGTGGTGCTGGCCCCTTTGGTCCCCTACGTGCGCGGCGAGTTGCCCGTCGTCTTTCGCGCCGATCGCGAGATCGACATCCGCGCCGCCGTCCGCTTCGCCGAAGAGATGAAGCTGAAGCCGATCATCCTCGGCGGCACGGATGCGTGGAAGGCGGCCTCGCTCCTCAAAGAGAAGAACGTGCCCGTCATCTTCAACGGCACGTTCGACCTGCCGCCGAACGAGGATGCGCCCTACGATCTCAACTACGAGAGCGCGGCGAAACTTCACCAAGCGGGCATCCGCTTTTCCATTGCGACGAGTGACGACGCGGCGCATGTCCGCGACCTGCCTTATCTGGCCGGGATGTCGGCAGCCTTCGGGCTGCCGCGCGACGCCGCTATCAAGGCCGTGACCCTCTATCCGGCGCAGATCATGGGCGTCGCCGACCGGATGGGATCGATCGAACCCGGCAAGGTCGCCAACCTCGTCGTCACCGACGGCGACCTGCTCGAAGCGCGCACCAACGTCCGACACCTCTTCATCAACGGCCGCCAAGTGCCGCTCACCAGCCGCCACACGGAGTTGTACGAGCAGTTCAGAGACAGAAAGTAACGCCTTGTCAGTTCACCGCCCCAGCGCGGAAAGGGCCGCGGAGAGAATAACTGACTTTCTCCGCGGCCCTCTCTGCTCGATCTCCACGCCTCAGCCGCAAGGACGACCTTTGATGCCCTTCGGCGACTCCGCGTTATCGGAAAAATCCGTGCATTGACCCTATCTTCCGCCTGTGTTAGCGTTCGCCCACTTACAGCATTGACAGTCTCGGCGACGTCTCCGTCGCCTCGTCCGCCCGGCCGCGTGCGCCCGGCGGTTTTTACCGGCCAGCGGCTCTGGCCCGCGATCCAATTCACATTAACCCCCCGCCCTTTCCGGGCGGCGATGCCTCGCCAGTTAAGTTCATCACGCGAAGAACGGAAGGTGTTTTATGAGCGCAGCGAACCCAGAGCAGGAGACGCACTCGCCGGATGGAGCGGCGGCCGATGAAAGCGGCGATTCGCAGGCGAACGGCAGCGGCGTCATGCTCGCGGCCGAGGGCGGCAACATCGACAAGATCAGGGACATTCTCTTCGGCGTCCAGATGCGCGACTACGAAAAGAGATTTTCCCGTTTGGAGGAGCGCCTGCTCAAAGAGTCGGCCGACCTGCGCGACGACACGCGCAAGCGCTTCGAGGCGCTGGAGGCGTTCGTCCGCCGCGAATTCGAGTCGGTCGCCGAGCGCTTGAGGTCCGAGCAGAACCGGCGCGAAGAATCTGACCAGAACCTCTCGCGTAATCTGCACGAAGCCGGCCAGCACTTCGAGCGTAAGTTCGTGCAGTTCGAGGAGCAGACCGCGCGCGCCCACAGCGACTTGCGCCAGCAACTCCTCGATCAGTCAAAAGACCTGAACGACGAGATCAGGCGCAAGTCCGAAGAACTGACGGCGCTGCTCGAACGCCAAGCCGGAGAGTTGCGCCACGACAAGACGGATCGCTCCGCCCTCGCCGGGCTCTTCACCGAGGTGGCGATGCGCCTGAACAACGAGTTCAGAATTCCCGGCGACAACTGAACCGGCGTTATCTCCGCAGAGGGCCGATGAGCAAGCCACACGCCCCCCCCGGCATTCTCGACGAGGCCGCGCCGTCCGAGGACGGCCACGCGCCGCCGCCCCCGGACGGGGCCGAGATGGCCGAACTTCGCAGCCTACTGCTCGGCCCGGCCGAGCGGCAGATTGCCGAGATTCACGCGCGGCTGACCGATCCCCAACGCCAGATCGAAGAGGTCAGCCGCGTGCTGCCCGAGGCGATCGACGTTCGCACCCGAAGGGACGACGAAGTTGCCGCCGCCCTCCAGCCCACCGTCGAGCGCGCCATCAACATCTCCGTCCGGCGCGATCCGAAGGCGCTCGTGGACGCCATCTTCCCCGTGATGGGGCCGGCGATCCGCCGCGCCATCGCCGCCGCCCTCTCCGGCATGGTCCAGTCGTTCAACCGGACGCTGGAATACAGCCTCTCGGTACGCGGCTTGAAGTGGCGTTTCGAGGCGCTCCGCACCGGCCGTTCCTTCGCCGAAGTCATCCTGCTTCACACGCTGCGCTACCGGGTCGAGCAGGTCTTTCTCATTCACCGCGAGACGGGGCTGCTGCTCCAGCACGTCTCGGCCGGGGCGGGTGGCGGCGGCGCGGCAGTGCAGGACGCCGACATGGTGTCGGGGATGTTGACCGCAATTCAGGACTTCGTCCACGACTCGTTCAGCACAGCGCAGGGGGACCAGCTTGAGACGTTGCAGGTCGGCGAGTTGACGGTCTGGGTCGAACAGGGGCCGCTCGCACTCCTCGCCGGCGTGATCCGCGGCAACGCCCCGCAGGAATTGAGACAAGTCTTTCAGTCCACGCTGGAAAAAATCCACCTCCGGTTCAACCCGCACCTCAAAGATTTCGAGGGCGACGCCGCCGTCTTCGAGCCGGCGCGGCCACTGCTGGAAGACTGCCTCGAAGCGCAGTACGATGCGGGCGTTCAAGCCGGGGCCAAGAGGAACATCTGGCTCTCGCCCGCCTCGCTCGCTTTGAGCGTCGTTGTGGCCGCGCTGCTCGTCTGGGTCGTTCTCCACTGGCGCGACGCGCGGCGCTGGGATGCTTATTTGCAGCGGCTGAAGGCCGAACCGGGCCTCGTCGTCACCGACGCGGGCGTGCGCGCCGGCAAGTATTTCGTCGGCGGCTTGCGCGACCCGCTCGCGGCCGACCCCGAAACACTGCTCGCCGAGGCGAAGCTCGAACGCGGGGACGTGGTCGGCCGCTGGCAGCCGTATCAAGCCCTGACCGGCGAGTTCGTCGCGGCGCGGGCACGGAAGCTGTTACAGCCGCCCGACACGATCGATCTCAAGGTGGAGGGCGGCGTGCTGCAAGCCGTGGGGACCGCCTCGCACGAGTGGATCGTCGAGACGCGCCGCGCCGTGCGCTTCATGCCCGGCCTCAGCGAATTCCGCGAAGACCGGCTTTTCGACACCGACGTGATCGAGAAACAGTTCCTCTTGTTCGAACTGGACCGCTCGCAACTGGTCCCCGGACAAGGCGAGAAGCTCAACAACCTCGTCGCCGAGTTCGAGAAGGTGTCCGCGCTGGCGCGCTCGATGGGCCGGCGCGTGCGCGTCGAGATCACGGGCCGCAC
>JBOGOY010000177.1:0-7044 GCA_050748185.1 Pyrinomonadaceae bacterium | reverse complement strand
GTCAGGGGTCGGGTGTTAGGGAAACCGAATCGCCGGCCCCGACCCCTGACACCCAGCCCCCGTTTTTAATCCACCCAATCCGCGATAAAGATGTTCGTGTCGCCGCGCTGTTTGGCGTTGCGGTTCGAGGCGAAGACGAGCTTTTTGCCGTCGGGCGTGAACATCGGAAAGCCGTCGAAGGTCGGGTCGAGCGTGATTTGTTCGAGGCCGGTTCCGTCCGTGTTGACGACGTAGAGATCGAAGTTGCGCCGCTTCGCATCGGCGACGTTCGACGAGAAGATGATTCGTTTGGCGTCGGGGAAGAAGTAGGGCGCGAAGCTGGCCGCGCCGAGTTTCGTCACCTGCCGCTTATTGGTCCCGTCGGCGTTCATCACCCAGATTTCAAACACATTCGGCTCGATCAGATGCTCGGCGAGTTTCTGCCGGTAACGGGCCACTTGTTCGGGCGTCTGCGGGTGGTAGGCGCGATAGACGACCTGCCGGCCGTCGGCCGAGAAGAACGCGCCGCCGTCGTAGCCGAGTTCGGTCGTCAAACGCTTCACGTTCCGTCCGTCGGCGTCCATCGAATAGAGATCGAGGTCGCCGTCGCGCGTCGAGGTGAAGACGATCTTCCTGCCGTCGGCCGAGACGGTCGCCTCGGCGTCGTAGCCCGGTGTCTTGGTCAACTGCTTCACGCCCGAGCCGTCGGGCTTCGCGGTGAAGATGTCATAAGCGGGGTAGATGCCCCACACGTAGCCTTGCGAGAAATCGGGCGCGGGCGGGCACTCCTTCGCGCCGAGGTGCGTCGAGGCGTAGAGGATGCGCTTGCCGTCGGGGAAGAAGTACGAGCAGGTCGTGCGGCCCATGCCGGTCGAGACCATCCGCACGTCGGAGCCGTCGGAGCGCATCGTGTAAATCTGATCGCACTGAACGCCGTCGCGCTTCGACTGGAAGATGAGCCGCTGGCCGTCGCCCGAGAAATAAGCCTCGGCGTTCTCGCCGCCGAACGACAGTTGCTTGACGTTCTTCAGGTGCTTCTCGGCGAACGGATCGCAGTTTTCCGCGGCTGCTGCCGCCGTGGCGGCAGGCTGCTGCGGCTGCGCGGTCTGCGCGAACAGTGCGAGAGAGGCGACCGTCGGCAGCAGCAGGCCGCAGACGAGGGCCGGCATAAACGAAGAGGGAATCTTTTTCAACATCTGGAGGAAACCTTACGCAAAAATTTAAGCGGCGAAACGGGCCGGGGAGAAGCGTTAGCTTACACCGGCCGTTAGCCGCTTGTCACACGCCGCCGCGGGCAGGAAATGAGCCACCGAGAGCACAAGGGGAAGTGATGAATAATGAATAAGAAGCAGTTAGTCTGTCATTCATCATTCATCATTTCGCACTCATCATTTCCTCCATGCCTTCTGTGGCTGATCGTCTTAGCCCCGTAGTCGGGCGTCAGCCGTTTTTCCGCTCGAACTCTTGCATAAACTCGACCAGCGCCTCGCATCCGGCGCGCGGGAAGGCATTGTAGATCGAGGCGCGGATACCGCCCACCGAGCGGTGCCCTTTGAGACCGTCGAGTTTGGCGGCGGTCGCCTCTTTGACGAACTGCTTCTCCAACTCTTCTGAAGGCAGCCGCCACGTGACGTTCATCAGCGAGCGGCACTCGGGCACGGCGTGGCCGCGGTAGAAGTCGGTCTCATCGATCGCGTCGTAGATGAGTTGGGCCTTGTCGCGGTTCTCTTGGTGCATCCCTTCAAGGCCGCCCTTTTCTTTGAGCCACTGGCAGACGAGGTCGAGGATGTAAATGCCCCACGTGTTCGGCGTGTTGTAGAGCGACTTGTTTTCCGTGTGCGTGCGGTAGTCGAGCATCGTGTGCAGGCCATCGGGGATGCGCCCCAAGAGGTCGTCGCGGACGATCACGACGGTGACGCCCGAAGGCCCCATGTTCTTCTGCGCGCCGGCGTAGATGAGGCCGTACTTTTCGACCGCCACGGGCCGCGAGAGGATGTCGGACGAAGCGTCGCAGACGAGCGGCACGTCGCCGACTTCCGGCTCACCCTGCCACTCGACGCCCTCGATCGTCTCGTTCGAGGTCATGTGGGCGTAGGCGGCGCGTGGGTTCAGTTTGATTTCGTGCGACTCGGGCGTGCGCGTGTAGCGGCTGTCGGCCGTATCGGCGGCGATGTTGGCGGTGCCTTCTTTCTTCGCTTCCTTCAGCGCCTTCTTGCCCCAACTGCCGGTGATCAGATAGTCGGCGCTCGCGCCCTCGGGCAATAGGTTCATCGGGATCATCGAGAACTGGAGGCTCGCGCCCCCTTGCAGGAAGAGCACGTGGTAGTTGTCGGGGATGCCGAGCAACTCGCGCAGGCCGCGTTCCGCGCTGCCGATGATGTCGTCAAAGGTCTTCGAGCGATGGCTGATCTCCATCACGGACATCCCGACGCCCGGCAGGCTGAGCATATTCCGTTGCGCCTCTTCCAACACGGGCACGGGCAGCACGGCGGGGCCGGCGCTGAAGTTATAGATTCTTTCGGTCATGTTCGTTATTCCTCGAATAAAGTGTGAGACGAAATGTGGCGATGTGCAGCCCCGTCAGGGGCGACTGACAATAGCCCAGCACTTCAGTGCAGAGAAGGCGTATAAATGTTTCGCGTGTCCCGTAGGGGTGGTTGAAGTTTCCGCGTGGCGATTCGATTCAGCCGTCCCTTATAGAACTCAATCGTGATTTCGTTCTGCGCCCCAGCGGTAAATCGCAGGGCTATTATCAATGGTCCCTACGGGACCAGAATTACACCCGAATATTCTTTGTACGGCGCGCCTAACTCTGCCCGCCGTCCGCACCCGGCAATCCTAAATTCCCCCGCAACGCCTTGCCCGCGATGCGCGTCACGATCGAGCGTGGAACCAGCCGCTCGGCCTGCGCCTGAACGTAGTTGGGCCAGCCCGAGATGACGTAACTCTTGCCGCGCGCGAGCGCCGCGAGGCCGGTATCAACCACCTCTTCGGGCGTCTGCACGGTGCGCGCCGAGGGGCGCTTGATCTGCGCCGCGTCGAAGAATTTCGTCTCCGTCACGCCGGGGCAGAGCGCCAGCACCTTGACGCCGTACTCGCGGTTCTCGTCCCACAACGCTTCCGAGAAAGAGAGGACGAAGGCTTTGGTCGCCGCGTAGGTCGCCATGTACGGCACCGGCTGAAAACCGGCGGTCGAGGCGACGTTGACGATGGTGCCCCGCCGCCGCTCGCGCATCGGTTTCAGGTACAGGTAAGTTAACGCCACCAGCGACCTGACGTTGAGATCGATCATGTTCAACTCGCGTCCGATTTCAAGCCCCGTAAAGTCGCCCATCGAACCGAAGCCCGCGTTGTTAACGAGCGTCCCGACTTCCAAGCCCCGCCGCGCCGTCTCTTCAAACAGACGCCGTGGCGCGTCCGGCTCGCTCAAATCAAGCGCGAAGTGCTGGCACGCGACGCCTCCGTGCTGCCGCCCCATCTCGTTGCAAATTTCGGCGAGCCGCTCGCCCGAGCGCGCCACCAGCAACACGTTCTCGCCCCGCGCCGCCAGCCTGCGGGCGAACACTTCGCCGATGCCGCTCGACGCGCCGGTGATGAGGGAGACTCTCATAGGTGTCGGGACAGAAGTTTGCTCTTCTCACCTGTCACTGGTCATTAACTTTTCAGTTCCAATAGGCTTAACTCAAGAATGTCCGCGTTCTCCGCCCGCAGGCGTTCGAGCGTCTCGACGGGCGGCGCGCTTTCGAGGTTGATACGAGCGACGGCCGCCTCGGCCCCGGCGAAGATGATGTTCTCCATCTCCTGCACGTTGATCTCGGCGGCGCGGATGGCGGCGAGCACCTGCGCGAGCACGCCGGGCCGATCCCGATGGCGGACGACGAGGCGGTGCGTGGCGACCGTGCGCTCGGCGAGGTTGACGACGTTCGGCACTTGGCCCGTCTCTTTGAAGGCGCGCACCACCCGCACCGTCTCGGCGGCGATGGCCTCCTGCGCTTGATCCGTCGAAGCCCCAACGTGGTGCGTGCCGTAGAGATTCGGTTCGCGCGCGATTCCGTCCTCGAACGCGCCCGTCGCGGAGGTCGGCTCGTTCGAGAACACGTCGAGGCCGGCGCGGATGCCGCGCCCACGCATCGCCGCGACGAGCGCCGACTGATCCACCACTTCGCCGCGCGACGTGTTGACGAAGTACGCGCCCTCGCGCATCTGGTTGAAGAAGCCGGCGTCGATCATCCCGCGCGTGTCAGGCTTCAAAGCGACGTGGACGCTCACTACATCCGCCCGGCGCGCGACCTCCGCGGGGCTGTCAACTTTCTCGATGCCGAGTTCCTCGGCGCGCTCGTCCGTCAAGCTGCGGCTCCACGCCACGACCGGCATCCCGAACCCCCGTGCCCGCGCGATCATCTCGCGCCCGATTTGCCCGACGCCGACGAGTCCGAGCGTCCGCCCGTAGAGGCCGCGCGCTTTCGAGAACTCTTTCTTGTCCCAACGGCCCTCGCGTAGCGCGATGACGTTATCAGCGATGCGGCGATCGAGCGCGAGAATCAGCGCGAAGGCCAACTCGGCGACGGCGATGGAATTTTTGCCGGGGCAGTTCGAGACGTAGATGCCGCGCCGCGAAGCCGCCGCGACATCGATCGTGTTGTAGCCCGCGCCGGCGCGCACCACGAGTTTCAGCGCGCCCGCTTCCAACATCGGCTCGGTCACTTTCGTCGAGCGCACCACGAGCACGTCCGGCTGGTACGAGCGGATGGCTTCGATCAGCGTCTCGTCCTTCACGTCCGGCTGGTAAGAGTAGTCACATCCGAGGGCTTCGAGGCCGTCGCGGCCCGATTGTTCAAACTTGTCGGCGATGAGTACGCGCATAAGAGTAGTCAGTAGTCAGTAGTCAGTAGTCAGCAGAAGCAAAAAGCTGATTACTGACTACTGATGGCTTAGATCGTGTGAATCAACAAACCGTCCCGCAGCTTCGGCTCGAACCAAGTGGACTTGGGCGGCATGATGCCGCCGGCGTCGGCGACACTGAGGAGGTCTTCGATCGAGGTCGCGTAGAAAGCGAAGGCGACGGCCGCGCGGCCTTCGTTGACGAGGCGTTCTAATTCTTTGGTCCCGCGGATGCCGCCGACAAAATCGATGCGCTTGTCGGTGCGCGGGTCTTTAACGCCGAGCAAAGGGTCCAACAGGTTGTCTTGCAACAGACTCACGTCGAGCGCGGCGACCGGATCGCCGATGGCGGGCCGGACGCTCCCTTTTAGCGTCAGCCCGTACCAGCGCTCGCCCAAGTACATGTGCCAGTGGCCGGCCTTGCCCGGCCCCTGCGGGTTCGCGCCGTCGGTCAGGTCGAACTTCTCTTTGACGGCTGCGAGAAACTCGGCGGGCGAGTGGCCGTTCAGGTCTTTGACGACGCGGTTGTAAGGCAGAATCTGCATCTGGTTCGAGGGGAAGATGACGGCGAGGAAACGATTGTATTCTTCTTCGCCCGTGTGCCGGGGGTTCTGGTCCCTCAACGCGGCGCGCGCCCGCGAGGCCGAGGCGGCGCGGTGGTGGCCGTCGGCGATGTAGAGCAGCGGCACCTCGCCGAAGGCACGCGCAATCTGGTCCGGTGACTGCGCCCGCCAGATGGTGTGTTGAATTCCGTCTGGGGCGGTGAAGTCGTAAAGCGGCTCACGAGACACTTCGCCGGCGACGAGCGCGTCAATGCGGCGGTCCTGCCGGTAGGTGAGAAAGACGACGCCGGTCTGCGCCCGCAAGGTAATCATGTGGCGCGTGCGGTCGTTCTCTTTGTCGGGGCGTGTGCGCTCGTGCTTGCGAATCAGTTCCTCGTCATACTCGTCCACCGCGCAGCAGGCCGCAACACCCACTTGCTCGTGCTCGCCCATCCGCAGCCGGTAGAGGTAGAGGCTTGGTTCGGCTTCGAGTTCGAGCGGGCACGATTCGGTCAGGCGACGGAAGTTCTCGGCAGCCTTTTCATAGACGGCGTCGCTGTAAATATCGGTGCCCTCGGGTAGATCGATCTCGGGGCGCGTGACGTGGAGCAGGCTGAGCGGATTGTCCTCGGCCAAAGCGCGCGCCTCCGCGGTGTCCACCACGTCATAAGGAACGCTGGCGACTTGTTCGACCTTTTCGGCGGGCGGGCGCAGGGCGCGGAACGGGTGGATGACGGCCACTGTGGGTGATCTCCTTACGGCAGCGAAATGAAAGGCGACGGGCGACAGGCGAGGGCCAGCCTTGCGCTCGCCGCCCGCCACCTGTTACTTGTCTCAAATTTGAAGCGTAAGACTATCCGCACTGGCAGGTTTTTGCCAAGCGGCGAAGCGGTTCGTAAAGCGTATTCATGCTCAATGAGTTGAGCCGGATGAACCGACAGTTCACCGCGGAGGCGCAGAGGTGACACAGAGCTACGCAGAGTAATACTTTCTCTCCGCGTTCCTCTGCGTTTCTCTCTGCGCCTCTGCGGTAAGAATAGATACGGGCGGTTCAGTGTCCCACCGCCGATCCGTTCAGACTGTATTCCAAAGGAGTAAGCATCATATGGAAGACTTAGCGAACCGCAAGTGCGTGCCGTGTCACGGCGGAGTGCCGAGGCTAACGGGCGAAGAGATCGCCGGACTGCTGCCGCAGTTGCAAGAGTGGGAGGTAATCGAAGAACACCACTTGAAGAAGTCTCAACAGTTCCCGAACTTCCGGCGGGCGCTCGATTTCGTCAATCGCGTCGGCGAGGTGGCCGAAGAGGAAGGCCATCATCCAGACATCTCCTTCGGCTGGGGCTATGCCGAAATCAAAATCTTCACGCACGCCATCGACGGCTTGAGCGAAAGCGACTTCATCCTCGCCGCTAAACTCGACCAACTCTGAAGAGTTCAGTCGGCTGTCGGCGTTTCAGGTTGGCCCGCTTGGTCCCTGTCCGCCAGCAACGGCAGGGGATCGACCGCCCCGCCCGGCGCATAGACGCCGAAATGGAGGTGCGGCGGCGTGCCGGCGGCGTTGCCGGTCGTGCCGACGTAGCCGAGCACCGTGTCGGGCGTGACGTAATCACCCGCCGCAAGCCCGTCGGCGTAAGCATCAAGG
>JBOGOY010000176.1:0-7061 GCA_050748185.1 Pyrinomonadaceae bacterium | reverse complement strand
GTCTGAGAGCGCGCCCGAAGCGCCGTGTTCGTAATATACCGAGGTGGCGGCGCTGTCCGCGGTTCGATCCGGCGGAGGCGGCGTGAAGTTTGGCGAAGTGGGGCGGCCTGTCAGGCCGCCCTTCGCACGATCAGGCGCAGCATGTTCCTGAGTTGGGCAGGCGTGAAAGGCTTGGGGAGAAAGATCAGCGCCCCGACGGCGAAGCAGTCGAGCGGCAGCTTCGGGCTCTCCTCCGAAAGCATCAACATGGCGGGAATATTCATTAGCCGCTTTTCGGTTTTCATATAGCGGATGAGTTCAATTCCCTGAATGTGTGGCAGCGTCATGTCGAAGATAGCGGCGCAGAAGTCGGCGTCGCGTTCGAGAATGCGGTAAGCCTCGCGCCCGTCGCACGACACCACCGGCACGCACCCTTCCTGCTCAACTATCTCCGCTACCTGACAGCGGGTTGGGGCGTCGCCCTCCGCAATCAATACCCGCCGCGATCTGCTCGTCGTTGTCGATACTTTCAGCATAATCTTGTCATCCCTGTTTTTCGCCTCGGCGTCGGCCTCGTGCTCAGGCGATAATGGTCTTTTCGGCATCAAGGCCGCTTTTGATGAGTCGAAATTCTTCGCCCAGTTCAGCCAACGCCTGCCGCGCCGACTCGGCCGTGGGACACTCTTCCAATCTCTGACATAACTCGTACATGCCCTGCGCGCCGACGTTGCCGCTGCCCCCTTTGAGCGTGTGCGCCGTCACACGCGCGGACGAGAAATCGCCGCGCTCGAGGGCGTCGCGCAGTTGGCCGAGACGCGCTTCGGTGTCAGTCAGATAAAGGTCGAGCAACTCGTCGGCCGTGTCCGGCCCGAACATTTCCCTAAACTCTTTGAGTTTGGCGAGCACGCCCGGCGCGCCGCGCCGCGTTGCCGCCGCTCCCGCACTACGCTCAGGCTCGGGTGGCCGCCGGACAACCGGACCCAACCCGAGCGGGGCTAACCAGTGGTCCAGTACCCGCGCCAGAGCCTCCGGCTTGAGGGGCTTGGCGAGATAGTCGTCCATGCCGGCGGCAAGGCACGTCTCGCGGTCGCCCTTCATAGCGTTGGCCGTCAGCGCGACGATCAAAGTTCGCGGCCCTCCCGCCTCGCGCCGCCTGATCTCGGCCGTCGCCTCGAACCCGTCCATCGACGGCATCTGACAATCCATCAGCACCGCGTCGTAAGTGCCCGCCGAGAGCGCCTCGACGGCCTCGCGCCCGTTGGCGACAGCCGTGGCCTCATAGCCGAGGTTCTTCAACTGACCGAGCGCTACGGCTTGATTGATGGCGTTGTCTTCGGCGACGAGGATGCGTGGTGGCCGCCACTTACTCTCTGTCGCGGAAGTGACAGGTCTCAGCGTCAGAGAATCGTGCGTGGCGACCGTGAGTTTGGCCCCGTCCGGCTGTTTCTCGAAGACGGCCGTGAACCAGAAAACCGAGCCGACGCCGGGCGTACTGTTGACGCCAATCTCGCCATCCATCAACTCGACCAGTTGCTTCGAGATGGCGAGGCCGAGGCCGGTGCCGCCGTAGCGTCGGGTCGTCGAGCCGTCCGCCTGCGTGAACGCCTGAAAGAGGCTTGATTGGACCTCTGCGGGAATCCCGATTCCGGTGTCGCTCACCTCGAAGCGCAGCTTCACCTGAGTGTTTGACTCTGATTCGGTGCAGACGCGGACCACCACCTCGCCCGCCTCCGTAAACTTGACGGCATTGCCGACGAGGTTCGTCAGCACCTGCCGCAGGCGACCGGGATCGCCGCGCAGGTCGCGGGGCACATCTTCGTGCACGAGCGAGATCACGGCCAACCTTTTCGCCCGCGCTTTCCGGGCCAACAGTTGGACCGTACCCTCGACGGTCGGGACGAGTTGAAAGTCGAGCGTCTCGAAAGTAAGTTTGCCCGCCTCGATCTTCGAGAAGTCGAGGATGTCGTCGATGAGTGTGAGCAACGATTCGGCGCTGTGGTAAATGTTTCGGGCGTAGTCGTGCTGCGCGGCGGAGAGTCTGGTTTCCAGTAACAGATCCGTCATCCCGATGACGCCGTTCATCGGGGTGCGGATTTCGTGCGACATGTTGGCGAGGAACTGTGATTTGAGCCGGGCCGATTCGATGGCCGCGTCGCGCGCCCGCTCCAGTTCCTGCTCGACGCGCTTACGCTCGGTCACGTCCTCGCCGATGCTGGTCGTGCCAATGATGCGGCCTGCATGGTCGCGCATCAGCGTGTTGTTCCAAGAGAGCACCCGCCGCTCACCGTCGCGCGCGACGATCTCGTTTTCGTAGTGGGGGATGTTATTCCCCTCGGAGACCATCGAAGCGAACACGCCTTTGGCTTTGCCGACCTGCTCGGCCGAGAGGAACGTCTCGAACCAATTGCGGCCGATCACTTCGTCCCGGTGCCGGCCCGTCAGGCGCAACCAGAAGTCATTGCAAAAACTGACATTCCCCAGCACGTCGAGCATCACGGCGGCCAGTTGGACATTCTCCAACATCTCACGCAGGCGACGCTCTGACTCGCGCAGCGCGGCCTCGGCCTGCCGCAACCGAGTGATGTCGCGCGACGCCCCGACGATTCCCGTGACCTTTCCCTCGGCGTCGAACGTCGGAACTTTATTGGTCAGCACCCACGCGGTAGTGCCGTCGGGAAAAGTCTCCTGCTCGACCTTGTCGATCAACGGTTCGCCGGTGCGGATGACGCGCTGTTCGTCTTCAAACGCGGCGCGGGCGTGCTCCTCGGTGAAAAAGTCGAAGTCGGTCTTGCCGACCGCCTCCTCGGGCGAAGCGATTCCTTTGAGGTGGATGTTGCGGCTGACGCGGATGAACCGGCTGGCGGTGTCTTTGAAATAGATCGCGTCGGGGAGATTGTCCATCAGCGTCTGCAACAACTTGCTCTCGAAGCGGTAACGCTCTTCACTTTCCCTCAGCGCTTCCTCGATACGCTTGCGTTCGGTGATGTCACGCTGCGTGCCCCATAACCGCACGAGGCGCCCGTCTTCGACGACGCCGACGGTGTTGTTGAGGAAATATTTCGGGTGGCCGCCTCCGTCCAGTTCGCGGGTTTCCTGATCATTCAGACGATAACCAGACTCCATGAAGCGCCTGATGACCTCGAAGTTACGGCCGTCCGAAAGATCGTGCAGCTCGGTCAATCTCTTGCCGGTCAGTTCACCCGCCGACGCGAGGCCGTACATTTGCGCCATCGCCTCGTTGCACTCAGCAAGATAAGCGTAGCGGTAGAGCAGGCCGGTCTGCTCTACCGCGGAGAGCCACGTCGGAATCGGGTGGTCGAGTTCCAAACGATAAATCGCCTCGGAACTGTGGGCGAAGAAAGTGCGGTAACGCTCGTCGCTCTGTTGCAACGCCGCCTCGGCGCGCACGCGCTCGCGCGCGGCGGCGAGTTGCCGGGCGATCACCAGTCCGGTGAGCACCACGGCGCACAGGATGAGGATACCGAGCCCCGAATCCCAGTGATCGTGCGCGACGAACAGCGCCAGCCCGTAGCCGAATGCGATCGCAAGGTAGGGCAGGAAATTGACCTTAAAGCGTAGCTTCGCCAACGCGCCAGTGAGAGCGTCCTCCGCGCCTCCCTTCACTTTTAATTCAGCGGCGGGACGACGCGACTGCAACTGCCCGGCCAGCATCAACAGGTAGTAACTCGTCACGAACACGGCGTCGGTCAGCTTCCCCGACTGATAGTCGCCGTGGAGTTGTTCGTAAGCGAAGAGGGTATCGGCGAAGAGAATCAGGGTCAGGCCGGACAAGAGGAAATAGAGCGGCAGTGAGCGCAGTTGCGAGACTCCGCGCAACATCAACGCGGTGATGCCGAACATGATCACGAGATCGCCGACGGGGTAGGCCAGCGTCAGGACAGTGGTCAGGGCGTCAGCCTCAAAGGCTTTCGTGATCGGGTTGAGCAGGAAGTACCAGTAGCCCATCCCGCCGGCGATCATCACCACGCCCACATCGATCCACAAACGGGCGCGCAGCTTTCGCCACTCGGATTCGGGGAAGAATGAGAGCAGCCCCCACAGCATCAGCGGGTAAAACAAAAGGTAGCCCGCGTCGGCCGGGGAGGGAAACGGTTGCCGGTGGAGGACGCTCTCGTAGTAACTCCACAACACCTCAGCCAACAGCCCACAGGTGTTGGCCGCGGCGATGATTAGCCAACTGCGGCGGGTCTCACGCGGGTGGTTTCGTTGCAGCCCGGCCCGGAGCGTCAGCAGCGCCGCCCCGAAATAGACGAGCAGGCTAATCAGGTTGCTGATCGCTTCGAAATATTCGTCGCCGCCCCGGCGCAAAGCGGTGAAGGGCAGGTAGGCGAGTGTGAGCACCCCGAGCAGGGCCGTCAGCGCCCCGCCCCAGTCCGAGAGCCCTGCGCGAAAATTCTGGCGGAAACGTAAGATTTGGCGGGGGCTTGAGTGGCACATGTTAGTGATTGACAAAGGCGAACGAGACATCCTTTGTCATCGAACTGCTTAACCTTGTGTGACCCGGTGAGCAACGGGGTCTCAGACACATCTCATATCGGCCGCCGGGTCGGAAAACTTGAGAACCGCGTGCCCGGCGCGATGCGCCGCGCTTTCGGATCGAGAGGGGGCTCGCCCGAAGAAAGCGAAGAACTATTCTCCAAACTCGGACTCGAGTTAGAGCGCGCGCGGCCCTCGCCTCGCTTCGCGAGAATTTGATGACGGCTACTTTGCATGCGTCGGGTTTCTGCACTATCCTAACCGGCCAAAGACAGTCAGGCGTCGAACCCTTCCCCCACAGGCGTCCGAACCCCCGTTTGATTTATTTTCGCTTCCTGGTTGGGAGCGGACGTCGCCCCGAAGGCAGCTTGCCCCCGGACAAAATCCCGGCCCCCGAAACCACGTGGCAGTATGCGTAACATGAAGATAGGGGAAGAGCAGGCCGATCAGAACTTACAATTTCAACCGGGCGGGGAAACTCCGTCTTCCGATGACAGGGCCGGGCGCCTGCTTCGCTCGACCGCCTCGCTACTCGCCGCAACCCTTCAGGCGACCAACGACGGCATCCTCATCGTTAATCTCGAACATGAAATCGTCGCCCGCAACGAGAGGTTGAACGAGATGTGGTGCGTCCCGGAATCGCTGGTCGGCTCGCCGGACGCCCGGCAGTTATTCGCCCACACCCTCACTCAACTCAAGGAGCCTGAGGAGTTCGCCGCCAGAGTCGAGCAACTCTACGCGGAGCCGGAAACGAGCAGCCACGATCTGATTAAGTTAAAAGACGGCCGGAGTTTTGAGCGCACCAGTAAGCCGCAGTTGATCGAGGGTCGGGCGGTCGGGCGCGTGTGGAGCTTCCGCGACGTGTCAGAGCAGCGGCGCGCCGAAGAATCTCTGCGCCGCAGCGAGGAGCGCTACCGGGCGTTGGCCGAGACGGCCACCGACGCGATCATTACGATTAACGCGGCGGGGCAGATCGCTTACGTGAACGAGGCGGCGCGGCGCGTCTTCGGCTATGAAGCCGAAGAGATGGTGGGCCAACGGCTGCACCTGCTGCTGCCCGAGTATATTCGCAAAGCTTACGATTCGGCGCTGGGCGATCTCGACGAGGTGAAGCGCCGTTTCGGCCCATGGGCCGTCACGGAACTGCCGGGCCTGACTCGCAGCGGCCGCGAGATCCCGCTGGAAATCTCCTTCAGTGAATTCAGCAAAGACGGCGAGCGCTTCGTCACCGCCATCATGCGTGACATCAGCGAACGCAAGGAGACGGAGGAGAGGCTGCGGCAGATGAACCTCCAACTTCTGCTTTCGCAGAAACTCGAAGCCGTCGGCACGCTCACCGGCGGCATCGCCCACGAGTTCCGCAATATCCTCACCGCGATCACGATGCACACCGGCTTTCTGCGTAAGAAGGCGGGTGATAACGAGAACCTCCAACGGCACGTCCGCGGCATCGCCGAGGCCGGTCAGCGGGCTAGGACCATTACCGATCAGTTGCTCGCCTTCAGCCGGAAGGAGATGCGTAACCCTTCCGTGCTCGATCTCAATAAAGAGATTCGCGGGGTGGTCAGGACGGTGCAGCCGGAGTTACCGGGCGTGCGCGTCGAACTCGATTTGCAAAGTGACCTGAGTCGCGTGCTGATGGATCGCTCGCAACTCGGGCAACTCCTCCTGAACCTGATCGTTAACGCCAGAGAGGCGATGCCCCAGAGCGGTACCCTCATTATCCAGACCGATGAGATTTATGTTGACGAAGAGTCGGCGCAACGGCGCGGCATCGTCCGGCCGGGGTATTACGTCCGGGTGCGCCTCACAGACACCGGCGTGGGAATGGACGACGAGACGCAAAAGCGCATCTTCGAGCCGTTCTTCACCACGAAAGACGTCGGGCAGGGGACCGGACTCGGTCTCTCGATGGTTTACGGGATCATCAAGGTGAGCAAGGGCTACGTGCTGGTCGAGAGCACGCCGGGCGTGGGGACCACTTTCGAGATTTTCCTGCCACAAGTCGGGGCGTCCGACACGGTTGCGAAAGGCGCGCGGGAGCAGCAGCGGTCGTCCCCCACCGCCGAATCAATCCCGTTCGGCCATGCGACCGTGTTGCTCGTCGAAGACGAGCAGGCGCTCAGAGAGTTGATCGCGGAGGAATTGCACGAGGCTGGCTACCGCGTGCTCAACGCGCGCCACGGCGAAGAGGGTCTCCAGATCGCGGAGAGTTACCTCGGGCCGATTGATCTCATGATCAGCGACCTGAAAATGCCGGAGATGGGCGGCGAAGAACTGGCCGAGCGGTTGTGCGCCGCCCGGCCCGAAACGAAGGTGTTATTTATCTCCGGCTTCCCGCAAGAATCTTTCCGGGGCGGCAGCGGCAAGCTCGTACACTTTCTCCAGAAGCCGTTCCCCGTGCCTCTGACAGAGAAGCTCCGCGAGATACTGGACCAGCCGCCGCGCCGAAAATAAAGGCGGACCTCGTTACGTGTTAACTCTAAGGAGTTGTAAAAAAATAACTTGTGCATTTGACATACAGTAAACTTGCTCCGCTCGGCTCTTAAAATTCCGTTTTCACCAGCCGCAGCGGAGGGCACATG